>JBILTA010000731.1:0-2874 GCA_044371785.1 Pirellulaceae bacterium
CGCTGGCAATCGCGCGCGACCAAGAGATTGGTGCCTGGCACCAAAATTAGCCGTCTCACCCTTTGCTAGCGTAATCGAAAGAGAGATTTAGGGTGCCTGGCACCAAAAGTCTTAGCGTTCGCGGACGGCTGGCAATCGCGCGCGACCAGGAGATTGGTGCCTGGCACCAAAATTAGCCGTCTCACCCTTTGCTAGCGTAATCGAAAGAGATTTAGGGTGCCTGGCATCAAAAGTCGGCACCAAAAGTCTTAGTGATTTAGGGTGCCTAGCACCAGAATTGGGCGGGACCAAGAAAATCAGACATGCAACGTATCGGGAAATTCACTCTCAAAATGGGCCGCAGTAGAAAAAAGCGACCGAAACTGCGCCACTAGATACAGCAGCGTGACGGAGAGTTCCCGGTCAGTGTATGCGACGATTTTGAGAGGCTCACATCGTCATGGCTGGCTGTCGCGTTACTTCTCTTTCTTCGGCTCTTCCATCTTCGGCTCTTCCATCGCTGCATCAATCATCATGTGAAAGACCTGTGCAGGGCTTTTGTCATACGGTTCCGTCGATGCCTTTAGGCCGTCAGCCTGCTGCGCGCCTCGTTTCATAAAGGATCGCAAATCATCGGTGGTAGGATTGTCCTTGACCACTAACCCCGATCTATCCGACTTTGCCAAAGTCACGGTCTGCAATGTGAACTCCAACGCTGACCGCGTCAACTTACTTTCTTCTACCAAACGAAGTAAGCGATCTGCTGTCAACCGCGCTTGTTCTTTTTCCAAGTCGGTTAACTCCGAAGACTGTTCAATTTTACCAACCGCCGCTTGCACGAATCCCCACATCAAGACAGGATTGTCTGTCAAGCAAAAGCGAAGACGTCGCAATTCACCTTCGTTGAGTTCCTTGGAATCCATCTGCCGAGCTAATTCGCCTAACTCACTGCTGATCGACTCTTTATCCGTCGGTTCAAGAGCGGACTGTTCAACCCAGGGGATTAATTGCTCGCGTAGTGCTCGGGCAGCATTTTCACTTTGGTTTTGATTTAAGTACCAAGAAAGAAACGCACAAACCACACTCATGATCACACTGAATATGATCACCACAATCAAACAAGCTGGCGCCAGTGGCACTTCTTTGTTTGTCTCAGGTGTCGTTGTCGATTCTTTATTTTCACTCATGTCTTAACCTGCTGCATCGAAGCGAATTTATGCGACCACGAAGCAACTCGCTTCAGCACAATAGCAAATGAGCTAATCGCGAAATTCGATATCCAATATCTCATATCGGAGGGTACCGCGTGGAACAGGAATGCTGACCTGATCCCCTTTTTTCTTCCCCATCAATGCTGAGCCGATAGGGCTGGTGGCGAGGATTTTCCCTGTATCGTAGTCTTCGTCGCCGTCACCAACGAGCGTGAATTCTTCGACATCATCGAAATCCATATCGCGGACTTTCACAGTAGCCCCGAATACGATTTCATCTTTTGGCAAAGTTCCCACATCTACAATATGCGCGCGGGCAAGTTTGCTGCGTAACTGATTGATGCGAGCTTGCAGCAAACCTTGGTTCTCACGCTGGGCGTGATATTCCGCATTTTCCTTCAAATCGCCCTCGGCACGAGCAGCCGCAATTTTTTCTGCAATCAGCGGCATCTCAACGGATTCAAGGCGTTCGATTTCCGCTTTGATTCGGTTGTACCCTTCACGGGTCATAGGTACATAGTCGCTCATGGTCGCATCTCTACCAAAAAAAGCCGACCTCTTTTCGAGGGCGAAAAGAGGTCGGGGAAATAGAAAACAGCATTAAGTTCTTTATCGTTCGGCCACAGGCTCGAATTGTCAAGATTTAATCGAATTCCGATTGCACGGTTTTGCCTGATTATACCAGGAAAACGCGTCACTTACCAGCTATTCCGCCCCGCCCAAGTACAGCAGCACACCGCACGAAGGGCAGGAAACGACTTGGTCCATTCTTAAACGATCCACAACTTTGGGTGTCAAAATATGGTAGCAGCCACCGCAAGTGTTGTTCTCGATGCCCGCCAATGCCTCATCGTTCCTCGCATTAACTACCCGGCTGTATTCAGGCATGAACTCCTCGGGAAGCACTAATTCGGCCGCTTTATATTGCTCGCTCACTCGCTGCAAATCGCTCTTCACCACTTCCAAACGTTGACTCATTTGTTGCTTGAAAGTCGTTTCTTCCGCCTGCATCGTCTTAAGAACCGCTTCGGCATCAGCAACCCCTTTGACCGCTGTATCTATCTGCTCAAGGGTCTCAAGAATTTCGTCTGACAGAACATTGTTGGCCTGTTTGTCCGCTGCAATTTGCTCCTTTAAGGTTTGGTATTCGCGGTTACTGGCAGCCTGATTCATTTTGGTTTCCAGCACTGCAATCTTGTTCTCGCGATCGCGCAATTGCAGTTGCATTCGGTCGCAGGCCATTTTCAGTTCGCGAAGCCGCAATTTGGCAGCGTCCAACGCGGCTGCAGCATTCGCGACCAACGCCGCTTTGGCTGCGAGTTGACGCGGCCCACGCTCCAATTGATTGCGGAGATCTTGCCTCTGCTTCAATAGCCGATGGAGTTCTCGAAGCTGTGAACTGGGAATCTTCATGCGGATGCCAAATTTCTGCCTGGGAACAACGAAGAGGAAAGAGCACAAAAAAGCCCTTGTTCCGTTGGTCGAGTGATATATTCCCAAGTTTAGTACAAGCCCGCCAACCTCTGCCAGTAGGTAAGTGTAGTGCGTGTACAAAAAGCTCCTGTCTTTCAACAGGAGTTTCTATCAGAAAAATCAATATTGGGGCCCAAAAGCACTTAGCCCGAGGTGTCGTTAAGCGACCTTTTTCAGAAAAGTTTCCAGATGCTGAGATCGCATTGGGTTC
>JBILTA010000733.1:0-2873 GCA_044371785.1 Pirellulaceae bacterium
TCCCTGCCGAGCAATAGTCGCTCGGCAGTCTCGCGTCCGTATTATCTTCCGCGTCCGAGCAATCCCTGCCGAGATTTAGTCGCTCGGCAGTCCCGCGTCCGCGTTATCTTCCGCGTCCGAGCAATCCCTGCCGAGCATTCGGCAATCGTTACTCGCCGCTGGCCTCACCATAACTTCCGCCGCAATGACATGAAGTCATTACGGCGGTAACTTGGTATTCCAGTGCCCTGACGTCTTAAGGCTTCTTCTTTTTCTGCTCTTTCTCTTTCGGCTTCTCCCGACGATAAGTTGTCGAGTTATCTGAGCCAGCTTGATCGGCAATCTGCTTGATCTTTTCAAACCAACCAGCAGGCTTGCTCTCGGCTTGCTTCTTTTTCTCCGCTGCTTCTTTGCGAGCCTCTCGACTGGTCGGTGGTGGTTCGGCAGGTGTTGGAGCAGGTGGCTTTGGCGGTGGGCCTAAACGTTTCACCAGCTTACGTTCAAACAGAGACCAAATGCTGGAAGTGATAAAGTAGATACACAAACCGGCTGGAACTTTGAAGAACATCAACCCCATGAAGACCGTCATGTACATCATCATGGTTTGTGTCATCTGAGTTTGTTCGTCGGTCGCCTTGGGCATCATGATCTTCTGTTGGATGATGAAGAGTATCACGGTGACCACAGGCAGAATATTGAAATACGGGCCAAACCAACCTTCACCCCGTCCAGCGATCATGTTGGGCATAAAGCTACCCCAATACCACATCATGTCTGGACCCGCTAAGTTCGAGCACCACGTCGTGATGCCCGGCAGCAAGGCTTGTTGACGCAATTCGATGTCGACGGACAAGCAGCGATAAAGGCCGATAAAGATCGGGATTTGAAAGAAGATTGGCAAACAACCAGCCCAAGGCTTAAAGCTGTTCTTGGCATAGAATTCTTGTGTCGCTTTAGCTCGCTTTTCATAATCATCTTTGTATTGTTCTGAAATGCGTTTGAGCTCTGGTGCCAGTTCTTGCATCCGCTGAGCGTTAAGTGCCGCTTTGCGTCCCAATGGGAACAAGCTACCACGAACCAAGAACGTCAACAGCATGATCGCGATACCATAGTTGCGAACAATGCTGTAGAAGAAATGCAACAACCAGGAAAGTGGACGTGCAACCCACCAGAACCATCCATATTCAATCGTATTGCCTAAGCCATATTGTTCCAAAAGCTCAGGCTGTTTCGGGCCAATAAAGATCTGCAATTGTTCCTTAGAAGTTTGGCCAGGCTCAATCGACTTCGATTGTGTGTCCAACCAAAACGAGGTGTTGGCCGCTTTCTCTTGATGCCTTACATATCGGGTTGCATCGCCAACTAACGTTGTACCCGCTTGATAAAGATTCGAAAGAGAATCGGGATCGTTTGGAGCGGGTACAAATGCCGTTGTGAAGTAATAGCCGTCTACGCCGATGTATTTTAAGGTCCGTTGGTCGGCTGGTTCGGTTGAACCGAACAATAAACGGTCCGGCGCCGTTGGGTTTCGACGAGCATCATCATAAATCGAGTAACAGGTGGCCAAGCGATGTCCGCTTAGTGTTGTGCTGAGAAGCACGTCACGAGCTCCAGCCGCTTGGAAAAAGTACGGACTAATCTTAGGTGCATACCACCATGACTCCAGAGTGATACCGTTGATGCCTTCTTGCCTCAACGAAACGCTATGTGGTTTAGTATCGTTGTTGACGACTTCTACTTCGTAATCGAGCACGTAGCCCGAGCGAGTACCAGCAACAGCCCCCTCTCCTCTCGGTTTAGGCAGCCAATAGCGTTTGACCAATGTCAAATTGGCGTCGAGACCAATGGCCTTCATAAGATCGGAAAGCGGCATTGAAAACTCGATTCCGACAAAGCCCTCACGGGTAACCGCTTTGTAGTCCCAAGCTCCATCCAACGTTGCATCTAGACCCGAGATAAAACGCGAGTTCGCTTCAATGGGGCGACCATCGATGGAGGCAATAGTCGTCAAGCAGGACGTTCGAGTGAGATTGCCTGCAACTTCTTCAGCGCTTTCGTTGGTCAAACGAACTATATCCATCGGCGCTTCGACTGTTTCGCATTGGAATGTAAGCTCACCGACCGCTTTACGTTCTACAACAATTTCAATCGACTCGCCCGGTTTCGTTTTTTGCAACAGCTGGTCAACATCACCGAGCGAACGAACTTCGCTGCCGCCAATTCTCTTGACGATATCGCCCACCTGCAATCCAGGTGCAATTGTGCCATTCCCACCGCTTTTGTGTTTTGCCAACGAAGCTGGGGTTCCCGGCCCGACGACACCAACCGTTAATCCCAACTCCGTTGGAGCTAACGCTAGATAACCGACGTAAGCGCTCTTGGTATCGAGAGCCTTAAACTTAAACTTACCTGGTTTGGTTTGTTCCACTGCTTCGGCTCGGACAAGCCCCGCACCGCGTGTGGTGAAAGTAGCTAGAAGCTGATAACCATCTTGGGCGTCCATTGAGCCTAGGCTAATGAACTCGGGCTTTTTGCTGAGAAGAGCCTCTTTTGAATAAGGGCTGGCTGGTTTTGCATCGGCAACATCTTTGGTTTCGGACGCAGCGATGGTTGCATCAGCCGGTTTTTCCGACGAGGGGCTCTCGGTTTTGGGCTCGGTACCAGCAGCGGTTTTCGTGGCGTCATCGGCTGGTTTTTCACCAGTGGCGTTCGCTTGATCCAGCGGCTTTTCGGCGTTTGCTTTTGGAAGTGGCTTAGGTGGGTCGATCGTCTGTTTTAGAAAAATCCAAAGCAGAAACATACCGCAAACAATTATCAGCCAACTGGTAAGTCGTCGATCCACAACAGGTTCTCGCAACTGGTTAATGGGGCCGGTCCCTGGGCCCAAGTCAATA
>JBILTA010000732.1:0-2873 GCA_044371785.1 Pirellulaceae bacterium
TCATCGACGGAATCACCTTTACAGAGGCCGATGGAAAATTCCAATACACACCTAAGTCATTAACCCCAGGCGCGAAAAACGTCCGAGCCCGCACCCGAGTATGGAATACGGCCACTCATCAAGGTGAGCTAGGAGCCTGGCAGACCTTCAGCTATACGATCGCAGCTGATCCCGTCATTCCAGCCGCGATTCAAACGATGGAACTGCTCAGCGATAGCGGCGCATCAGCATCGGACTCGATCACTCGAAATGCGGCCATCACGGGCACCGTTGCCCTCGCATCAGGACAAACAACGGCTTTGATCGAAGTGGATCTCGACAGCAACGGTACCGCCGACTTCACCACCAACACCGATTCCGCTGGAAAATTCTTGGTTTATCCGAACTTTACGACGTTTGGTGCCAAAACGGTGGCGATTCGCACTTTCACGTTTGATCCAAATTCCACTAATCGTGTTTATTCATCTTGGCAAGCCTTCTCGTATACCTACTCGGACTTGGCAAGTGAGCCTGCCTCGATCACGAACCTCGCTTGGACACCTGCCACACATACCGCTCCTGCAAAACTCTCTGGACGCGTCTTGGATGATGCGCAAGTCAGCGATGTCAATGTGGAAATTGATCTCAACGGAGATAATGTTCCCGAAGCGGTGGTCAAGTCCGATGCCTATGGCAAATTCGAATACACCTACACGCCCTCAACCTCGTCGGCACCGACACAGGTCACGCTCAAGATTCGTACCAGCCAAAGTATCAATGGTCAAACACCCCAAACCGGTGCTTGGAACTCCCATACATTCTCCAACCCTGCACCAGCTGCATTAACTCCTCCATCTCTTGGAGCATGGGGCCTAGCTGTCGACGATGGCGCCAGTACTACCGACAATGCATCGACTGATCTCACGTTGAAAGGAGCGATTCAAGCGGGCACAAGTCGCAGCGGCGTCTCAGGGCAACTCATTCAATTTGACGTCGACGGCGATGGCGCACCAGATGGCTCGACTCTCACCGACGCGGATGGCAAGTTTTCCTTCACACCTAGCGGTTTAGCCGTAGGTGCTCATACCCTCAAGACGCGCCTCATCACATTTGATCCAGATCTGGGAATGATCCAAGGAGCTTGGTCGAGTATTTCGGTCACTCAAACCGCATTGGTGGTAACGAAAGTTGCCACCCTAGGATTGGTAAGTGACACTGGTACCGCCGGAGATGGTGCCACGGCCAACGTCGCTGTACAAGGTACGGTCACGGGGCCAGCGGTAGGTAACGTATTGATCTTTTTCGATGTCGATGGTGACGGCTCACCCGATGGCATTGCGACCACCAATGCCGCTGGTGCATTCAGCTTCACTCCCACAACGCCAAACAACGAAGGCTTCGTGCAAGTCGATGCGTGGTTAGCACGCGGCGGTTCGCCCTCCGACAACACCTCGCGCACCTTCCGCTTCGTGTATTCTTCAGCCCCGAACGGCAGCAGCGCTCAAGCCCTAGTGACGGAACTGGCGACCTTTGATTCGGCTTGGCAAAACGCGAACACGACACTGGAACAAGGTATCGCCGCTGCCAAAGGTGCATTGAAATCATCGTTACAAACAGCGGATACAACCTATCGACAAGAGATGTCGACCGCCATGAGTTTGTATCAATCGACCCGTTTGTCGACAGTTACCGCCTATCGAGATCAACTGCGGGCGGCCGAGTTTCAGCTCGGCACATCGCTAAGTGCGGCTGAAGCGGCATTCCTCAATCAAACGTCCGGACAATCATACGGAACAGACCCTGAGTTTGTGTGGCCGATCACTCCGCCAGAAGATGCGTTTGTCATTCCTAACGACGAAGATCAACCAGCGCCGCCGAAGTATTACGGCCTCGATGCAGGTCCAACCTTGGACGTTGGTACCCATCCTAACGCCTTGCAACTTGCGGCCATTTCCGACTCCAACGCGGCCACTGCCAAAGCTGCGGCGCTAGCATCCTACAATCAGGCACGCAATCAAGCCAGCACGACAGCAGCCTCCGAGCGAGCCACTGCCTTTCAGCTCTTTGCTACGTCAGTTTCGCAGAGTCGCGCCACGGAAGCCGCCCTGTTAGCGCAATTAAAGCATCCCACGATTGATGTCGGTACGGAAAGCCAAAGTCTATTCGATGCTCAGCAGGCGTTTACTGACCAAAAGAATGCCTCCATTACCACAGCAGAGCAAACTTACACCATCAATGTTCAAAACGCCACACAAGCGAGCATCACTGCCAAAGAACAAGCACAAGCCACAAGAGGCAGTCAAATTGCGGCAGCGTGGGCTGCTTACAATCAAGCTCTGAACGGCGGACCTCTGCTACCAGAACAAGAGCAACAATTGGCACAGACCCGCGACGCGGCCATTCGACAAGCATATATCGACTGCGAAAAAGCTTTTGCGGACGCGGACTATACGTGGGGTGTCGCGGTCTACACTGCCGCTAAAGTGCGATCCTTTGCTAATGCTCTAGCGACTTTCAACAGTGTGGCCTTAGCGGCTGAAGAAGCGCAAGGCATGCGCGACACCATTGCGGAAATGAATTATTGGATTCGCGATCAGAAGATCACTGCCGAATACAATAAGCTGGCCGCAATTGCCGAATCCGCAGAAAAACGTGCTCGTGATGAAGCGGATGCTGCACATAAAGAAGCCGAAACACAAATCAACGCAGCCTACAACCTAGTGAGCAGTGAAGCCGATGCGGACGATCAGAACACGAAGGAAAAGTCCTCCATACCCGTCAACTTGCTCTCACCCTTTGCAAGTTTCCTTGATACGCCAGCCGCACAATGGCAGTTGGCTGAAGCACAATTGACCAAGACCGCCACGGACTCGAAGTCGGATGCTAAGAAAAAC
>JBILTA010000159.1:0-9325 GCA_044371785.1 Pirellulaceae bacterium
ACAACAAATCGGAAGCTAATTCGAAGCCAGGTGATAAATCGCAACAGGGCAACGATTCAAAGCCAGGCTCTGATTCGCAGCCAGGCAACGATTCGAAACAAGGCAACGATCCGAAACAAGGGAGCGAGTCTCAAGCTGGGAACGACAACAAGCAAGGGAACAACTCCCAACAGGGAGATAATTCGAAATCAGGAAATGATTCCCAGCAGGCAAACGACGGCAAAGCGGGAGCGGATCCACAATCGGGCAACTCGGATTCGAAGCAAGGCTCCGATTCCAAAGATGGCACTGATTCCAAAAAGGGTTCCGATTCCAAAGAGGGCTCCGACTCTAAAGATAGTCCTGATTCCAAGAGTGGCTCCGATTCAAAACAAGAGGGTAGCAATTCTAAACCAGGCAATGAATCACAGGCAGGATCCGATTCGAAACAAGGCTCTGATGCTGGCGATCCATCCAATTCGAAATCAGACTCGGACTCAATGAAAGGTTCTGATGGTAAAGATGGTTCCGATTCAAAACAGCCTGCTGGTTCGGAACAGGGAGAGAACGCTGGCGACAAGAAGGAAGAAAATGGCAAGCCAGAAGGCTCAGGGAATCAGAAAGATGGAGGCAACTCTGCTGAACAATCGAAGGCTGCCGGCGATCAGAATGCCCAACAACAGAAGGCTGACCCACAGAATAAAGCTGGCCAACAAAACGCTGGACAACAAAACGTCGGACAACAGAATGCCCAACAACAGAACGCTGGGCAAGCAGGTGAGAACCCTGGCAATCAATCCAACAGCAATGCCAATCCGGGTATGGCGGAAGGACAACGCAATGGCACAACGCCTGGCGATAACTCACAAGGCGTCAATACCAACGATGGTGCAGCCGCTGCAAACTTGGACTATGCCAAGGAAGCAACCAATTTAGCTCTCGATTATCTGGAACGCCAAAAGGATCAACCCGATCCCGAGTTGCTCAAAGAAATGAACTGGTCTAAAGAAGATCTCAATCGTTTCCTGGATCGTTGGAAGAAGACGATGGATAACTTGGATAAGAACAAGGGTGAACGTGAGATGGCTGAGCAGGATTTACGCAGCTTAGGCCTTCGACCATCGAAGAATAAAGCTGGGGCAGTTGCTGGGAGCGAAGACCAGTTGCGTAATCTCCAAGACGCTGGTCCGCGGGTCGCCCCTCCGAAATCATTGAAGAGTCAATTTGAATCGGTGAAGAAGGCTTTGCAACAACGTCAAACAGAAAAATCCTCCACCCCCCGTTAGCCGAACCCGTTAGTATCGTTTTCGTCCGCAACTCACTAGCCGCACGTCTTGGCGTCAGCTTCACGTCCGCGCAGCGACGCCAATCAGCCTGAGCCCCTGCACTCTTACAATACACGTACAAACGTACGTATTCTAGTCATTGACGTGGATATCTTACAGCTTTACGAATAACACCATCTGGTGGCAATACTCGAAGGCTACGACTACAGATTCGCACTTTGCCCTGTGTAGGGGGCAGAACAACAGAATAGCTACCCGATGCTCGCGAACAAACATACAAGCGTGTTAGTGCTAGAGGTAGAGTGTTAGCATTCGCAGAATGCGTTGAGCACACGGTTTGGGTATTGCGTTCGCTTTGCCAATCACGTACAAATGTACGCACTCCCAACAAAGGAATTCATCCTTGCTACGGTACGGCGATGAAGATCGCAGCAGTCGCTAGGCCTTCAGCAGTCATAGCATCGGCACGATAGGGTGGGCGATGGTATAACGCAGGTGCTGATGTGCCTGGACGATACGAGCCCAATACAGACTGCTCTTCCCAGGGGCGATCGAGTTGCATGTAGTAGGGCAACATGGCGATATTACCGATAAAACGTACGCCTGATATCATCGGTTGCATACATGGATAACGTTGTTGACCATGACGTTCGAGCATCGGCTCTTCAAAATAAAGTGGCATGTGACAAATACCAGAGGCTTGCCAACAAGCGCACAATTCTGTCCAATCGCCATCTCTGGTGACGCCAACGGGCAATGCCATCTGTTTGAGTTGGTAATCCCTCAAGACATCGTCGGGCAATATTCCCGTGCCAATGCCTTGTAAATTTGTATTGGGAACAACTAATTCGGGAATGGTGCGTGTGGGGCTCGCAGGCTGTTGGCTGGGCTGTAACGTTGCCTGCCCACCCTCCTCAGGCGGTTGTGCGGCGTTGATCTGGATCTGAGTCTCAGGCGGCACAACTGCAGCTGCAGCAGGGTCTTGTTGATAGCCGACCGTCACATTCCCAGTGGGATTACCACGCAGAGCAGCTTCTTTCGCCATTTGAGCCCTTAGCCATTCAGCTCCGGTGGAAGCCGGAGCAACTTGCAAGCGTGGCGCACCAGCATTAGGCATAGGCTGCTGTCCATTGGAATGCGAGAATAGACCAATTGCAGCGGTCAAGGTCAGCGAAACGGTCCACAAGTCCAGCATCTTGCGCATGGCCCAATCCTTTCCATCCAATCGACGTCTAAAACATCATCCACCGATGATGCTCCACCCCCTTCAATCGTCATCCTTGCGCCACCCGCTGAATTCCGCATGAACGGATCTTGGCAGGCTTTATTGATGGCTTGCGAAAAACCGTTATTCTCCTATTCTCCATGCAAACCGCAAAGGTCTCCGTAACTGTTATAGTTTAACATTAAACCTAGTCGCTGGAGCGTTCGGCTTGTTCCGCTGTGAACTTGCCGCACATACCATCGAGTACAACTCAAAGTCGGGAGGTGTGGATGACATCAATCGAGTTAAAATCTGTTACCAAAAAATTTGGCCATCAACCCGCACTGAAGGACGTAAACGCAAACATCGATTCAGGTGAAAAAATTGCGATTGTGGGTCCAAGCGGTAGTGGCAAGTCGACTCTTTTGAGAATCATCGCTGGACTGGAACTCGCAACATCAGGCACGATTTATCTCAACGGATTAGAAGCGACCGACATTCAGCCGCATCAACGAAGTATCGGGATGTTGTTTCAACGTGATTCTCTCTACCCACATCTTTCGGTGGAAGAGAACATCCATTTCGCCAAGCCCAAAGATGCAAGAGCTCAACAGTGGATGGAGCATTTCGAAGAGTTGGTTTCTTGGATGGAACTCTCACCCTTGCTCAAACGCATGCCACAGCAACTATCGGGAGGCGAACAGCAGCGAGTCGCTTTAGCGCGAGCTCTTGTTCGCCGTCCCAAAATCTTGCTTCTCGATGAGCCGCTCAGTCACTTGGATCGTCGTTTGAGCCGACTGGTGCAAAACCTCATTTTGGCTGCACAACGTCGATATGCAATTACCATGCTATATGTGACTCATGACCTAGATGACGCGTTGTCATTTGCAGACCGTGTCATCGTGCTTCATCAGGGAGAACTCATTGAGGTAGATTCACCTGCTAAACTTACAGAGAGCGCCTTACCGTTTGTGCGCGAGTTTCTCGATCTCGATCGTCAACGCCAAGTGGTTGGCGAATGTCGACTGGATAACGGGCAGGTCTCGGTCAACATTCCCTCGATAAGCTTTGAATTCTCAGCGGAAAGTACCAAACTAACACTGGATCCATTCGGGTTGAAGGCAGCCAAAGAACAATCGGCTCAGGGAAGAGTGGAATGTCGAGTTCGCTTGTTGAACTGGCATGCCTACACGAGCGATCGGAACCCAGCAACTAGCGTTCCGGACAGGTAGACTATTTGTAAAGAATTGGATTTCAATAAAACGAAGGGAGTAGGCAGCCCCCCGGCACCTACTCCCTTCTCATGAACCCAGTCGACGACTATCTGCGGATGTTCAACAATTCATCGAACAACTGCTGGGTCGCCGAGATAACACGCGAGTTACTACGATATTGGGTGGAAGCTAACACGAGGTTCACCAAGTCCGAACCGATGTCCGTGTTGGATAGCTCCAAAGCACCAGAAACGACACCACCGATACCGTTTTCACCGGGGCTACCTTCGATAGGCAGACCCGTGTTAATACCTTGAGCATATAAGTTCTGACCGCGTTGTTCCAAACCTTCAGGGTTTGTAAAGCGAGCCAAGCGGATTTTACCCAAGTCGCGCGACACACCGTTTGAAAACACACCGCGAATCAAACCATCTTCGCTGATCAAATAACTCGACAATACCCCAGGAGGAGAACCGTTTTGGCGTGATGCCACCATCGATGGTTCGTCCACTGCCAAACCGTTCATCGAAGTGAAATCGAGATTAAATTGCAATGGCGAAGCCGATGGGAAGTTCAAACGATCGACGGCAACCAAAGAGTTCGAGGCTGCCACAAAGTTGCCTGTTCCGTCAAAACGGATCAGACCAGTACCCACATTGATCTTGCCACCAGTAGCAGGCGAATTATCCGAAGAGTCAGCGTACCAACGATACACCGTTTCGGTATCAGTACGTCGTTCTAGAACGGACGTCACACGCATACGAATGGGAAGACCCAAGGAGTCATATGAGATGAAGTCGGCGACGGTACTCTGCCCATTCGCTTCCTGCAGCGTTCCGAAACCGAGGTTGGGAGTTGTAATCTCACCCAGTGAGTCGGTCAATTTGAAAGCGGAGAGATCAATATCGAGCGCATTATCGATACCGTTATTCGAAACAAAACGTAGCTTACCATTCTGCAAGTAGGCCCCTGCAGCCAACGTTCCCGTTTCTCCAGGAATCTTATTGAGCGAACTTGGAATCGGGTTGGTCGGATCATCTTCAGGGCTTTGAAGCCCCATCGAGTCTTCCATAAACCGCATCAAGTCTTGCACCGATGTGTTGTTGGTGATTTCCAGATTTCTGGCTTCTAGAAGTCGACCACCCTTACGACCACTGAAGGACAACGTCCCCGCTTTGAATGCCGGTTCGTACTCAAATCCATCACGCCGCACGATGTCAATCAACCGTGTGTTGCTACTTACTGTTGGACCATCCAAGTCAACCTTCTTATTTCCGTTAATGGTAAGGTCGCTAATCTCAGCGTCAGACTTGCTGTCGGTATAGGTCTCACCCAAATCAATTGTGTCGACCAAGAAGAAGCTCTCTTGGTTGTTGGACAAGTTACGATAAATGCGGATTTGATCGTAGGGTGGAATACCATCACCTGGCGGTGGCGGAGTAGGAAAGTCACCCAATTTAACTCGTCCACTAGCCACCGTTTGTGGACCAATGATCGGCGAAGGACGCGTCTCGGGCTCCCCGTTACGGAAATAGGTAATCATGTAACTATAGTTACCACTAAGCGAAGTCGTATCCAACGGTGTCGAGGAGAGTGGCGTGCTATTATTGTCCGTGAAACTCCCGCCAGCAGCTCGCTCATTCAACAAGAAGAAATCGTTTCCGTTGGCTGCAGTGCGGTAGATTCGGATGTTACCGTACTGCGAAGTCGCAGCCGGCAGATTGTTCAAAGTAATGCTGTTATCAGCGGCAGCATTACCGGCAGGTGTGGTAACGGTGATGACATTGCTCGCCATACTCTCAGTACCAGCAGAGTCCACGTAGGCGATGCGATATCTATAGGTTGTGTTTTCAGGATGTGAACCACCCGTGTCGGAGTTTGAAACCGTTGTGGATCCAACGTTGGGTGTATCCGCAATGGCGATATCCACCGAATCAGAGTCAGGTTGTGGAATTGCACCGTTTCCTAGAACAGCACTCTGCAGCACGGCCGCGGTATCCGCCAACTCACCTTGCGGCGTTAGCGTACCTTCCATCGTTACTTCCGTCGTGGCCTGAGCAACCGCTTCTGTACCGAGCTTGATTTCCAATGGCACAAGCTGAGTTGTTTGGATATTGAAGTCTTCGTCAACACCAAACCCAAGCAAACGGTTACCCGTTGGAGTTACCAACTGGTTTTCGCTATTGAGCTTGAAGATACCGGTTCGTGTGTAGAGACGCTCATCTCCAGAGGCTTGAACCATAAAGAACCCGTCACCTTGGATCGCCAAGTCCGAAGGTGTCGAGCTTATTTCAATGGTACCCTGCGTAAAACGAGGCGTAATTGCGGCAACCTGAACACCCAAGCCCGTTTGGCGAGGGTTGGCACCACCATTATCATCGCTCGGAGCAGCACCCAAGGATAAGGTTTGCAAGAACTGCGTCGCAAAGACGATTTCCGAAGCTTTAAAGCCGACGGTTTGCGAGTTAGCTAGGTTATTACCCAACACGTCGATCTGCGTTTCCGCAGCGTTCATACCCGTCAACGCGGTACTTAACGATGAAGCTAAACCCATCGCCGAATTCTCCAGCAGAAAACCAGGATTCGGAGCGATACACTATAGTACCTACTCCTGTCGATCACATTGGTTATCCGCAAGATCAGCGTTTGAATTGATCAGCTTCTTTTGACTCGCTCAAAAGGATGCCGCAATGCGAGAGACGTTATGTTGTCGCAGGCTCACGGATCTCACGGATATTCTCCATATCGACCTTTTGATTTCCAACGTGTACTAGAATTTGACGATTATCCCGATTGTTCGCGTCAACCTCGACTGTTACTTTGCTAACTTGTCCCACCACTGATTTACCGTCGGTATCGATAGCATCTATCTCTTTTCCAATCAAATTGCTAGCAGTCGACAAACTGCTACCGGTACTCAATGTATTGAGCGACTCGGTTAATTGGTTGGTTGCACCGATCTCACGGATCTGACTTACTTGTTGCAGGAACTCGCTGTTACTCGTCGGGTTAAGCGGGTCTTGGTTCTGCATTTCAGTGATAAGCAATGATAGAAACTGATTCAAATCCACATCACGAAGGTCATTACCCTTGGTCCCAGAACTGGACGGAGAGCTGGATGTCGAGGAGGTGGTTCCATCAATTCGAGACATAATATCACCTGTAACCCGCAGTAATCAGTCGTTTCGAACGAAGAAACGGCATACGTCGCGTCGTTCTAGTCAATTTACCAAGATATGCCTACATCAAACTTGCACATCCAGCGTGCGCGTCGCCCCGGCGCCTGAAGAATAGGAGGCGGCTCCAATGGGCTCAAAGCCTGATGTTCGCCCAGCCGTAACACGCTGCGACTCCGACCGTCGGCCCGATGGTTGATTCCAACTGCTCGATGATTGGCTGCTGTTTTGTTGAGACGACTGCCCCGAAAATGTTTGCCCAGAGAAGCTAGCTTGCTGATCCATCACCCGAACATCAAACTTCTCAATGGTTAAACCGTTGTCTGCCAACTGCTGTTTCAATTGGGGTAAATTGTCAACCAACGCTTGTCGGGCTTGCACGGTTTCCGTCACGATCTCTGCCGAAAGCGACTTACCCTCAACACGAACCGTCATCGCCAAACTGCCAAGTTCAGGTGGATGCAAACGTAAACGAATATTCCCACCCTGCTCTCCAATTCGCTCAAAACCTCGGGCGACGCGTTGAATCAGACGAATCTGCTGACGCTGATCAACTGCCGATTTTTCCTCGCTTTTCTTAGCATTGGCGCTCTTTTGCGCATCTTCGGCTCGGCTGTCAGCCTCGCGGCTACCTTCAGCTCGTTGAGCCGTGTTGTTGGAATTATTCTGAACGCCATTGACGCCTTGAGCCCGTTCGCTACCACGTATTTCCGTAGCGTTGGTCGTTGCGACTGGAGCCTGTGGTGCAGGTGCAGCAATCACCTGTGGCGCTGCTAGAGAAGCTTCTAACGACTGAATTTCGAGAGGCTGTTCAGGTGGCTTGATCGAAACATCAGGTTTCTGTCCGACCTGACGATCGGAGGCTTCATCGGCAGAGCCTTGTTGCCAGGCTTCTGCGCGTGGATTCTCCGCTCGCTCCGCTAATCGTTCTTTGCGAGAGCGCCGACTCGTTCGAACCTCATCTACGTTTTGGGTGGGTGCACCCTGTACGGTTTCTTGATGTTCGGTCTTAACTTCTTTCTTCGCTTCAACTTTAACTTGCTGTTGGTTATGAGCAACAACTGGGCCAGTCTTTGCGGCGGTATCTGTCTTATTTACAGACTCATCTTTACGGCGTCGATCTTTGTGCTCGCGTACCCGAGGATCAACCTGTACGACTTCTTGTACCGACTCTTCATCCGTTTGCTGCTTGACTTCTACCGGCTTGTCATCTGTTTTGAGAACCACCGCTTGGGCAGCTAAATCATCGCCCCCTGTCGCCTTAACAACTTCAACGACTTCTTCCCCTTCGCCACTCTCTTTTAGAAGAGCATCCTGCTCAACGGGTGCATCATTTTTCTGAGCGGTTTGAATCGTAGCCACAACCTCAGCTTGTAGCAAAACCTCTTCGGTGGCTACAACTTCGGCTTCAGTAGATTCAGAAGTCTCTTCTTCCTTCTTTTCAGTTGCCTCGGGCTTCGATGCAGAATCAAGCTCAGCAACTTCTTCGGAGTCGTTGTCGTTGGTGTTGTCTTCCGAAACTTCGATGGGTTTCCAGTCGAAACCAGCCAGCAATTGGTCGAAGGTCGTGGATTGTTTTTCAGCGAGTGCTTGGTCGTCTCTTGAAAAGACACTGCGCAATTGACCTGGGCGGCCCGGTGTACCTTGAGACGGATTGATAGCAGTACTCATTGTTTCCCCCTATGTCGTCGTTAACACAACAACTCGCGCGAGGAAACGTGGCTACGTGCTAGTTCACGAAGCTGGATCCCCGGGCGTCCCCTGCCTAGATGGATCGGTCGCCGAACGTCCCGATTCGATGAGTGAAGCCGTTGGCTCGCCATCGAGGAACATTTCAAGCATCTCGTTGAGGATAAGACGTTCATCTTCGCCCTCAAACTCCGACATGACCTTTTTTCTCTTATCGATCGGCATACCCTTCAGAATCGATACAACTTCTTTCTTTTGGTTATTTGTCCACATTCTTAGGAACTGATCCTTAGACTGATCGGGGGGTAAAGCCTCCAAAGTACGTTGTACTTCCCCCAAACTGGTGTTCTGCAATCCCTTGCTCAGTTCATCCAGCTTGGTATCAAAAGCCACTCGACGATCATCGAAGAGTTTTTTCTCCATTTCCAATTGCTTGCGCATTTCATCCAGCAATGTTCGTTCTCGCTGCAAAGCCATCGCGCGATCATCCAGTTCCTTTGCCATCGCGGCCCGTGCTTCCACCACCTCTTCGCGAGTTGGAACGGGAACCTCTTTCGCTTTGGCCCAGACATTGTGCAAGCGTTGCCCCGTGATATCAATTCCGTTAAGCAATGCGATAGTTTGGGCAATATGGTCGCTTTTCAGATTCCCCTTCACGAATGCCATTCCCAAGATGACAAACTGGGCGAGCACTGTCGCGACGCAAAACCAAACTAGAAGCTTTCCGATCATTCTCATAACGATAACCCACTTACTTCAGTCGCATATACTGAGTGG
>JBILTA010000007.1:0-26713 GCA_044371785.1 Pirellulaceae bacterium
GGGCTTTAGGGAGTCTCGCGCCTATATTGCGGGCAAAAACAGATTTCTCGCAGGCGGATGAGGATGAGACATTTTGGAAGGGGGCCGATTTACTAGCCAATGGCGTTGGCCGCGGTTTTCCTCCGCTCAGCGCCGTTTCTCACCGTTTAATCGTCGACAGGCGTGGCAGTGCGATGGCCGCCATAAAATAGAGTTGAACCCAATGTTCCCATTGTTTCCAAGTCGGAAACAACCTGCCCTGTGCCGAAGGTTCCGCGACAAAACAGTTACCAGCACACCCTAGACTTTTCCTGCGCGCCTGCCTCCGCTTAAGGACAGGAGGTGGATCTCTAGTCGTAACTTTCGAGCTTCAACATCAGACGGTGTCAATCGAAGTATCGTAAGGACTCCGCATTTTTGTTGAGGACGTACATTTGTACGTGCTTCAGAGCAAATTTGTTACCGAGAGTTAGAATTCGCTCAGATTCAAAGTAACGGGGGACGCCGTTATGTTGTGGCCGCCAAATGTTGGCCGCCCCAAGATAAATGCTGACTTATCATTAACCGTGCGCGGTTTATTCTCCGACGGCGATGCAATAGGCGACAGCATAATGTCGGCAATGAGAAATGCTCAGCAATATTTCGGCGATTCCTTGCTCCTTGGCGATCTCAGCAGCAACGCCATCGATGGTGATGATAGGTTTTCCACCTAGTTGATGGCTGACGGCGATGTCGGTCCACTGAATCCCTTTGGCCCAGCCAGTTCCCAGAGCCTTTAGCGCCGCTTCTTTGGCCGCCCAACGTCCAGCGTAATGTTGATTCGACGTTTTTCGGGAACTGCAATACGCGATTTCATGCGGAGTAAAAACACGATTGAGAAACAACTCACCATGTTTGTGGATCATTTCACCGATCCGGGCGCATTCGATGATATCAGTACCGAGGCCGATAACTCGTGAACGTTTAGATGATGCGTCGGGTAATGACATGTAAATGGTCCCTAAGGCAAGCCGTGCTGAAAACTCTGGAGCGTGTCGTTGTCACGGACGATTACTTGCGATAGCTGATACCTGAAGCGGCCTCAACGCGACGCAGAACTTCGCCAGCTTTCTTTCTGGCTCGCGCTGCGCCATCTGCTAGGATTTCATAAACTTCATTTGGCTTCGCTTCATATTCTGCACGACGTGCGCGAGCTTCAGCAAAATAGAGTTCTGCCGCATCGGCCAGCGCCTTTTTAACTTCGCCATAGCCAAAACCGCCACGCAGATAGAGTGCTGCCATCTCTTCCACTTGCTCGGGTTTGGCGACCAGTCGATACAATTGAAATAAATGATCTTCTTCGGGAGCCTTTGGCTCTTCCATAGGGCGCGAGTCGGTTGTGATGCGCATGATCTTTTTGCGTTGTTGTTTGGGATCTTCAAACAACGCTAAGGTATTGTCATAACTCTTAGACATCTTTTGACCGTCGGTGCCGGGTACTTTGGCGGCATCAACGGTGATCCGAGCTTCAGGCAGTACGAATGCTTCACAGCGATAATGATGATTGAAGCTGCGAGCCAAGTCGCGACAAACTTCAATGTGTTGTCCTTGATCTTCGCCAACAGGAACCCAATTGGAATCAAAGGCCAAGATGTCAGCCGCCATTAGAACGGGATAAGTAAACAAACCAGCATCCGCGTTCAAACCTTTGGCTTTCTTTTCCTTGAATGCATGACAGCGTTCCAACAAGCCAAGGCTGGTGCCTGTCATCAAAAGCCAGCACAACTGACTGACTTCCGGCACATCCGATTGAACGAACAAGGTTGCTCGGCTTGGATCGAGCCCAAGTGCCAATAAATCGATTGCCGCATCGAGGGTATAGCCTCGCAATACTTCGGGCTCACGAACGGTGGTCAGCGCATGTAGGTTGGCGATGAAGTAATACGCTTCATGGTCGTTTTGGAAAGCGATATATTGGCGAATCGCTCCAAAGTAATTGCCCCAATGAAAGCGACCGGTCGGTTGAATACCTGAAAGTACACGCATGGAATCGAATGCCAAACCGTAAAATGATTGCGAAATTTGAAAAGGATTATTTGTTCTGAGCGATATTCAGTGAGCCAACGATTTCTCGTACGGAGCTGGCACCGATCTCGCACAGCGTTTGCTGTAGTTGTTCAATCAAGCGAACTGAGATGGTCGGATCATAGTAATTGGCGGTTCCGATCTGAACAGCGGAAGCTCCGGCGACTAAGAATTCCATTACATCGTCAATGTTCGAGATGCCACCGATGCCGACGACAGGGATTTTAACAGCCCGAGCCACTTGATACACGCAACGTAGGGCAATGGGTTTGATTGCCGGACCGCTCAATCCGCCAACAATGTTTGCCAGGATCGGTTTACGTTTCCGCCAATCGACCGCCATGCCCAGAACCGTGTTAATGCAGGAAACACCGTCGGCTCCCCCCTGCTCTGCTGCTTTGGCGATCGTGGCAATACTGGAGACATTCGGTGTGAGTTTCGCCAGCAACGTGGCGTTAGTAGCTCGGCGGCAACCGGCAACTACTTCTTCGCAGAGTTTAGGGTCGGTACCAAAGTCGACACCGCCCGAGACGTTCGGACAAGAAATGTTTAGCTCGATGGCTTTCACATTTCCCACAGCTTCTAGTTTGGAAGTAAGTTCGTAAAAGTCTTGTTGCGTTTTGCCCGCTATGCTTACGACAATCTCGGTCCCCACTTGGCTTAGGTAAGGCCAATGGTTGGTGATGAAATAATCGATTCCATCATTATCCAAACCGATGGCATTGAGCAGACCGCTGTTGGTTTCGACCGTACGCCATGGTGCGTTGCCAGGGCGAGGATCACGGGTAATCGTTTTTGGCAGAATACCACCAATCTGTTTTAGGTCGACGACGCGTTCCATTTCGCGCGCATAACCGAATGTTCCGGAGGCAACCAAGATAGGATTGTTCAATTGAAGTTTGCCAATCGCAACGCTCAAATCGACGGGAGTTGGGGTACCTGTATGGGCCAACGTGCTAGTCCTCGTACTAGTTAGGAATTCGCTTGGAGCAATCGTTCATGAATAACTTGCATGATAACGCGAGCTACGTCCAGCTTGGAGCCCTCGGCGCAGGCGACAGTGACACCACCAGGAGCCAGAATTTCCACATTGTTGAGTTGTGAATCGATCGCTGTTTCGCTATTGGACACAATCAGATCACAGCATTTACGTTGCATCTTAGCAATGGCTCGAAAGCGACGGTCTTCCGTTTCCAAGGCAAATCCGACGACATACTGGCCGTTTTTCTTCGTAGTCCCCATCGAGGCAACGATATCGACCGTTTCGATCAATTCCAGATGCAGCGGTTCGCCCGTTTTGGTCAACTTATGATCGAGTACTCGACGTGGCATATAATCGCACGGCGCAGCCACACCAATAAAACAATCGCAATCCGGAAACAATTGGGACACTTGCTGATGCATCTCTTCGGTGGTGATCACGTTGAAGACTTCTGAGTTGGCCGGATAGTCTATCGCCACAGGACCCGACACGATTTTCACTTCATGGCCGAGATCAAGAGCGGCTTGAGTGATCGCAGCTCCCATACGTCCGCTGGAGGCGTTGGTAATGTAACGCACTGGATCAAGATATTGGCGAGTGGGGCCTGAGGTGAGCAGTATGCGGGCCACGAATTGTGTTCCCTAAATCAATGGGCTAACGTTGAGGCGATGGCCGTCAAAATTTCGCTGGGTTCAGCCATGCGACCTTTTCCTAATTTTCGGCAGCTCAACCAACCTTCACCCGGTCCAATTAATTGCACCCCGTCATTCAAGAGGGTGGCCACATTCCGTTGGACCGCTTTCTTTTCCCACATCGGTGCACTCATCGCCGGTGCCATCAAGACAGGACATTGGCAATGGAGATACAAAGTGGAAAGCAGTGAGTCTGCTAATCCAAGTGCACAACTTGCTAAGAGTCTAGCGGTCGCCGGGGCAATCAGCATTAACCGACACCGATCCGCGAGTTCGATGTGTGCACCAAGCGGATAAGCTGGTGAAAAACTGGAAGTCGCAACAGGATGAGCTGTGAGAGCAGCAAAGGTTGCTGCTCCCACAAACTTCTGTGCGCTGTGGGTCATGACCACACGAACTGGGTTACCTTGTTGAACGAGGCGTGACACAACTTCAGCGACTTTATACGCTGCAATGCCACCACCTACGCCAACAACGATATGCCCATCGCTCATAAATCGCCAGTATCCAGATCAAGAAAGTCACCCATGTCGGTGCTCTCACCGGTGATCTTAACTTCGCCGGACATGTTCAAGTAAATCTTGTCTTCGATGATCTCTTGTAGCACAACTTCCATTTTGTCTTCGGTCTTGATGTCAACCAATGGACGAGAGCCACGATTGAGTTGAACCAATCGCTTTTGAATCAAAGTTGAGAGCTTGAAGCGTCCGCCAACCTTGTTAACGATTTCTTCTTCTTTCAACGCGTCTAACATAAATCGTGTCTCCCTTTATTGATGTTGTTCCAATAGTTGTTGGATCATTTCCACCGTCGTCTCGACGGTGTGATTGACCACTTCGTATTTGTATTTGTGACGATAGGCTAGTTCTTCGCGAGCGACTTCCAAGCGGCGTTGAATTGCCTCTTCGTCTTCGGTCTGTCTGTTTCGCAGTCTTCGTTCCAGTTCAACCATGGAACCGGGATGAACGAATATGCTAATGGCTTCCGGATAATTTTCGAAAACAGTTAGTGCTCCCTGCACATCGATTTCGAGAATGATCCAGTTCCCTTCCTTAATTCCATCCAACACCGGGGTCTTTTGCGTTCCATACCAATGACCTCGGCCAAACACTTCCTTGTATTCTAAAAACTCATTATTGAGTCGACGTCGTTCAAACTCTTCCTTCGTAAGGAAGAAGTACTCGCGACCATCTAATTCACCTGGGCGAGGTGTTCGTGTTGTTGCCGAAATGCTCAACTGCAAAGGCAATCTTGCTTTTTGTAACAACTCTTTGACCACCGTCGATTTGCCCGCGCCCGATGGACCAGATATGACGACCAGTTTACCTGTTGTGACCATGGAAGCTTGCATCGTGTTTTCGCACCGTTAGGCAAGGGGTGATAGGCTGAGGAAGTTATTCGATGTTTTGCACCAATTCACGCATCTGCTCGATGATGGTTTTCATCTCGATGACATGTCGGGCAATCGTGACATCACTCCCTTTGGAACCAATAGTATTGGTCTCTCGGAAAATCTCCTGAATAAGAAAGTCTAGCTTACGCCCTTGGCTTTCGTTGGAATTCAGGATCCCCAGAAACTGCTCTAAATGGCTTCTTAACCGTACCACTTCCTCATGAATATCCAGACGATCCGCCATAACCTGCATTTCCCGCAATAGGTCGGAAGGCTGGAATGTATGTTGGGCCGTCTCAAATGCTTGGCGAATCCGATTTTCCATCCGTTCGCAATGTTCACGAACGACCGATGGGCTTCGTTCCGCTATATAGTCACCATGTTTCCGCAGTTCGGAGATACTGTTGGCCAGCGACTGGGCCATCGCGGTACCTTCGGTCCTACGCATTTGATGGTGTTTGGCTGCCGCTTGTTTTACCACTTCCAACACGGCTGCCGTAATTTCTTCGCTCTGTTCTTGATTGCCAAGTCCATCGGATACGACACCCGGCAAGGCCAAAAGTTCACCGATGGCAAGTTCGTCAGACAACCCGAGTTCGGTACTCCATTGTCGACACTGTTGAACGTATCCACGCAGGGTTGGGCCATTGAGCTGATAACGGCTGAGTCCCTCAGTCGCTTGGACCCGGACTTGAACGGTAACGGTGCCGCGCTTAATCGATTCTCGTAAAAGGCCTTCGACTTGGGCCTCCAGCGACTCAACGATCGAGCTTAGTCGGGTGCTAAATTTGAGAAATCGATTATTCACCGAGCGAATTTCGGCGGTAATGCGCAGGCCCGCGTACAGCCCTGCAGCATCGCCATGTCCAGTCATGCTCAACAAGTTTCGATCCCCACTTCAGCCCTAAACAAAAAACGCAAAGGCAGGATTGCTGGCCATTCTAGGCGTGAAATCCTGCAATTTTTGCCACTAAATGCAGCACGATCTTAATTGCCACTGCCTGTAGCTGCTGGAGCTGGTGTTTCAGCGGCTGGTGGCGTTGCAGCGGGTGCATCGGCAGCTGGTGCGGGTGTTGCGGCAGCTGGTGCTGGAGTTTCTGCAGCAGGTGTGGCTGGAGTTTCCGCCGCAGGAGGTGCGGGCGTTGCCGCAGGTGTGGCTGGAGTTTCTGCCGCGGGAGGTGTTGTTGCCGCAGGGGTGGCACCTGTGGTCGCAGGTGGGACAGCAGGGTCGGTTGATGCTCCGCTGGTCGGAGTTTTCTTGTCAGCATCGGGGTTGGTCAATGATGGACCCAGATCGCCAACAGCGCCCGTCTCAGGAAGGTCTTTTTCTTTGAGTGTATAGGCCGCTGCAGCCAATAAAACGATCCAAATCGCAGCTGTAACAATCGTAATTCGGGTAAACAAGTCCCCCGCTTTTGTACCAAACGCACTTTGGCCACCCGGTCCACCCAAAGCTCCAACCAATCCACCTCCGCGACCACGTTGAACCAAGATCAACAGGATCATGAAGACGCTGACCAAAAAGATGGTGAATCCAAAAAAGTACTGGGCAATGTCTGCCAATAACATAGATCTACAGCCTCTCCACGGAATCCTGAACAGAAATGGAAGGGATAAAGATAACAGATTTGATCTGATGTGTTGAGGGGAGAATTTGACCCTATTGGGTTTACCACAAAAGAATCGCCCACTGTATAAGCGTTGAGTGTAGCAATTGGGGCGATTTTTCAGGATTGCCCACAAAAAAGAGGGGTACTGGAGGTGTCGGCGCGCCACTTGGCCTCGCTGTGTCGTCTAGGCAAAGCTAGATTTTATGGGGTGCGCATGTTCACTGTTTGCCCGAAATAATACGCTTCGAATCGGTTCGGCGGATTTCTAGGGAGCGAACGCGTTTCCCCTCGCCGACAAAAATTGTTGGGGGGTACCCTGTAATTTGAGGTTGTGCCAGTCGGGCTCCCAAGGAAAACTTAAGTGTATTGGAAGGTTGAGCAGCCACCAGCAGCGAGATAGCTCTAATGGGTAAAACCGAACCTTTGACCCAAGTCACCGTCACATATCGGCAAGCGCGCGCTATGCTCCCGCTCGTTCGTTCGATCGTGAGCGATGCCCACGAACTCGAGCGGCAAGTGCAGCAGCGTCGACATGACCTCAGCCTTGTTCGAGCCGGTGGTCCCAAAAAAGCGGGGCGACTCTACGATGATGAGCTCGCAGAAAGCCGCAGCGATCTTGAGGCGGACGAACGCCAGCTGGATGCCTATCGAATCGAACTCGCTCAATTGGGTTTGCGACTGGTAAGTTCACATGATGGGGAAGTTGAGTTCCCCACCATCTTTGCCAATCGCATCGTTTATCTTTGCTGGAAAATGGGCGATGAAGATTTGCTTTATTGGCGACAGCCTGAGCAGAGTTTTGATCTGCGTGAGCGAATCCCCGATCACGCTTTAGCGACTCTTTCTAGTGCCGCGCGGTTTTGAGCCACCACCAGACGAAAGTGACTGGGCAAGTGGTCGTGGTTTCTTTTTCGCCGAAGGATTGGTGCGTGTAATCCACAGCATCGATTTCTCTATATCGTAGGGGAGTCCAAGCTCGATCCATCTGCGCGACAACAGGTCGATCACATTCTTCGCCGGTTTGCCCAGTAAGCTATGAGCCGTTCTGAGAAGTTCATTGAACTCATAAGCGGATTGTTGGATGACTTTTGCAGGCAGCGGCGAGAACATCAACAGCACATCTCGCGGTTCCAAGGCGAATCGTTCTACTGAGAAAACAGCTTCCGGCTGAGTCGCCAATAGAGGGCCAGAAGTTGCCAGCGGCCGGAAACCGTTGGTGGTGATTAAGAAAGAGCTGCCACGACCCGCTGTGCATAAACAGCCCTGGCCCGTTGCTGGATCAAGCTCGACCAATGACATCGCACTTCGCCAGTCACCTTCGCCGAGTCCCCAAAGATGATCGTTGGTTTGTCGCATCAATTGGGCTGCCGTCAAAGCTTGATGCCACAATACTTCTGTGGTCGTTTGTAAGGTGGTTGCCACCATGCAACCATCAAGGCCATTGGTTTTCGCTCCGCCAATGCAAGCCAATATTTGTTGGTCGGGTCGCAGTGTCCAAGAATGAAATTGTGTCGATACGGCATCACCTGATTCGGTTGTTCCGGCGATATCAACGCGTCGATCGAGAGGTTGGTCGTCAGGTAATCGCGAGGCTTGGCGAGTAGCGATATCATCCACTGCCCGATGAACTTGACGAGCGACGGATACTTCTTTGCAAAGAATGCGTCGTTCTAGAATCGACATCAGTTCGCTGGCAGATCGCTTGCCAATTTCGACTTCATTGGAGCTAAACGTCTTGCGTCGTTCACTCCACAGCCAAAGGGTCCCTTGTGGCATTTGCAAAGTTCCAATTGGAATCACAATCGCGCTGCCGAACTCTTCGGGCGATTGCCATTGAGGCATGGAGGCGATGTCTTCGATGAGGACCGCATTGCCGAGTAAAGCTTCCAGGTCAGCTAGAGAGCCACGTAGCGGGCGCGGCGGCGAGGCTAGGCGAGATTTAGGTAAGCCGATGCAACTGCGCATCTTTAGTACGCTGGTTGCATCATCCAGCAAGTAAATGGCTGCTGCGTCACAGCCCATAGCTGAGGCTGTTTGTGCCAACAGCTCATCAATATTAGTCGCTAGCTCTTCTTGGTCATCCACTTTCATGGAGAGTCCGATGTTGGAAGCGAGTTCCGCTTCTTGTCGCCAGACAACACGTTCTGTTTCATCGACGCGTCGGATTAGAGCCGCAATTCCATTGAGTAATTGTTGGGCGTCCGTTTCCGAAACCGCTGGCATGGAGTTCATCTCCAGGGCGTCGAGCATTCCATCCATCGGTAACGCGCTGACCACATTCCAGTTGCGACTGTTGGGGTCGTATTCAGGTGCCCGTGTTCGTGTGCGGGGCTGTTTGGGTTCTGCGGTTGCAATCGCAGCCCAGCCTGTGGCTTGGCAAAAGGCGTGTAAGACTTGTTCGATTAAATCCGATGAATTTGATGTGGCCTTCGACGAAGCTTCGGAATGATCTTCCTTGTGCAAACGCAAGTGACCTGGAAATTGTTGCGACACGCTAGTGCCTCTCAGGAGGAAATCTGTGATGCGCGATCCTTGCTCCTGCTATATCTCAACCAAGGTGGTTGGGTCTGCTTTGCTTCCTTGCTGACCTGGAAGCATCTATCGGAAGGCACTACAGATTAACTTGTACGCAAAGCTTGCCATACCGGCAGAGTTTATGGGGTGAATTTGCCGCAGGGTTGTGCGATCGTAACAACCGTTACTTCGATCGAATGAGGAACAACCGCTTAGATCAGCGCGAACGAACAATTGGTGCGGACAATGGCATGATCATCCGGAAAAGTATGCATCGCTTGCATACAAAAAGTCTTGTTTCGCACATCGAGGTGAATAAAGCTCAAGGCGCCCAAAGCAATTCGACCGCTGGAGTCGAAACGTTGGATCAAATCGTAGTTGCCCGGCTCGACAGTCAGTTTTTCCTGAAGCATCCAAAATATATCAGGAGAAACCGTGTCCAGTTCGAAATCATACGAATAGCGCACCAAGGAACGATATTCGATATTGTCACTTCGTTTGCCATGTAGTCGCTGAGAGATCAACCGGCGTTTTTGGGGCAATGGATGATGCGCGGAGGCCGCAACTTCAGTAAGGATGAAACCTTGGTGGGTCCAAGTCAAAACGTGGCCCGCACTGGTGAGATCAATTTTCACGCGGTAGTCGCCACGACTGATTTCGCGAGATTGAAAAGTGACAAAGAGCTCGGGATGCAAAGATCGCCCAAACACCTGAAAAGCAAGTTCGGCAACTTTTGGACGAACAGAAAGCACGCTTTTATTCCTCAGCCATTTTCTCAATTTCGAAACCATTCGACAAACATGCGTCTATCGAATCTCTGCAAAGCATGTAATCGACAAAGTTGCCGTAACACTTCGTTCTATTATAGCTGGACTCGATCGATAACTCCAATACCAACCTATTGAATGTCTACCACAATACCTAGTGGTGGTGCTGTGTGAGGAGGGAGGTGTGGTCTTTCAGGTGGCGGTAGATTCAAGAAAAAACAAACACATTTTAGCGATCCTGAGGCGGAAGTGGTGTTGACATGTCAAGCGTTTTTGCTCTTGGGAACTGAAGACTCTCATTAATCGCGACAAACCGACCCTTTGGTGTGATTCTACCGCATAATCCGCAGCGCTTGGTGATTTTCCCATCGCAGGTGCGGTATACTGCGATCTTTCCTGACCATAGATCCGAGGCGATTTTTGTGTCGTGGGAAACTGACAATTCGATGAGTCGGGGCGGATGATTATCGAACTCGCAGATTGGGATTCAAGCATTGAACATCGTGATGTTTACCAGCGAGGCTGTACCCTTCGCAAAAACCGGAGGTCTCGCCGATGTGAGTGGAGCACTTCCATTGGAATTGTCCGCGCGCGGACATCGCTGCATTGTGGTGATGCCTGCGTATAGGCACATCTATAAAGCCGGCATCGATATACGACCCACTGATATAGGCTTTGCAGTACAGGTATCTGGTCGCGCCGTCGCGGCTCGGTTACTCAAAGCCGAAATCCCCAACTCATCTGTGGAATTTTACTTTGTTGATCAACCTCACTATTTCGATCGACAAGGAATCTACAATGAACTCAGCGGCGATTATCGAGACAATTGTGAACGATTCAGCTTCTTTTGTGCTGCCGCCGCTCAAGCGGTAGAGTGTCTCGGCATCGATGTCGATGTGGCACACGTTCATGACTGGCCAACAGCTTTAATTCCAGCTTATGTCGCCACGAACTATGGTGGACATCGGTGGTATCAAAAAGCGTCTACCGTGATTACTATTCACAATCTCGCTTACCAAGGTCGCTTTCATTCGAGCGATTTCCATTGGACGGGTATGGATTGGAAGTATTTCAACTATCGGCAAATGGAATACTATGGCGATCTGAACCTGATGAAGACCGGGCTTATCTTCGCTGATCGACTCACTACAGTAAGCCATACTTATGCCAAAGAAATTCAAACCGTCGAAAATGGTTTTGGGCTCGATGGCGTTCTGCGAGAACGAGCGGATCGCCTCACTGGCATCGTCAATGGAGTCGATTATCACATCTGGGACCCAGCTAAAGATTCCCATTTACCCAGACCTTATGATGTCCACACTTGGCGTGAAGGTAAATCAGAATGCCGCAGGCAGTTGAGCGAAGAACTCGGTATACCTTTCGAGCCGCATTTGCCTTTAATCGGTTTAGTTGGGCGACTCGCCGATCAAAAAGGTTGGGACCTGGTTATCCCACTGATGCATAAATGGGTTCATCACTACCCTGCGCAATGGGTTATTCTAGGGACCGGCGATGCTCGATACCACGAATCGCTCGGCTACCTCGCTTCGCAAGCCGGACATCGACTCGCCCTGCGTTTAGAATTCTCGGATCGCTTAGCTCATCGCATTGAGGCAGCCTCTGACCTTTTCCTAATGCCAAGCCGCTTCGAACCCTGTGGCTTAAATCAGCTCTATTCGTTGAAGTATGGGACGCCACCAGTTGTTCACGCCGTCGGAGGTTTGGTCGATACGGTAACTCATGCTTCTCCTGAAAACCTAAATGCTCTCACTGCGACCGGTTTCGTGTTTAATCACTATTCAGTCGAAGCACTAGAACATTGTCTACATCAGGCTTGTGAGGTTTTTCGCCATCAACCTGATACATGGAAACAAATTGTGGAAACAGGGATGCAGCAGAATTGGTCTTGGTTGAGAAGCGCATGCGAATACGAATCGGTATACTCGCAAGCCATTTCTCATCGACAACATCGCACATAAAGAAATCCCATGAGCGAGTTTCGTTACGATTGGTTCAGTGATCGCTGGGTGATATTTGCACCCCAGCGCTCTCATCGACCTCAAGAATTTTCCGAGTGCGCTGAGTCTTCGCTCTCCGGTTCCGATTGTCCATTCTGTACAGGAAATGAATCCGAAACTCCTGTCCCCGTACTAATGCTGCCCACCCTCGATGCAAAAAAAACACCCGAGGAAAAGAAAACCGAGGAAAAAACAGTTCGCAAAGAACGTGGGAAAGATATCGGTACCGGAAAGTCCAGTAACTCCGAAAGACGCAGGATTAATTCTCTCGCGCCTCCCAGTTGGAAAGTTCGCGTTGTTCCCAACAAGTATCCCGCTCTCAAACCATTGCCCGATGATCTAAACGACTCCGGTCTCAGTCCTCAACTGTCTCAGTTGTCGACAGCAACTCTCGAAACACCCGAACCACAGTCGAATCGAAATAGTGAGTCTCTATCTCACAACGAAAGTAATGCAAGATCGCTTGACGCTACAGTAAGCACTTCCCATCAGCATTCCATTTCTTCACCGACATCGTGCTCATCGACAGAAGATCTTTGCCAACCCATGGAGTTGTTTCACTCAGGTAATTTTCATGGAGCCCATGAGGTCTTTGTAGAGTGCGGTGAGCATAAAACCAGTTTGACCGATCTGCCGACCGATCATGTACAGCTCATTCTTCATTCATATGCCGCCCGACTCCGGTTCTGGCGATCCCACAAAACATTCCAATATGGAGTCGTATTCAAAAACTCTGGTGCCGCTGCCGGGGCAACGCTCTCACATCTCCATAGCCAATTGATGGTGACAAGTTTTCTCCCTACTGAGATTCAACAGCTAAAGAGCCGGTGGAGCGAATTCACCCGCAAGTATCATATCTGCCCCGTTTGCAACATGCTGAAACGGGAGCTTGCAGATTCCTCTCGTTTGGTGTGGGAGTCGGAGCATTTCGTCGCTATCTGTCCCTACGCAAGTCGGTCTCCTTACTTCATTTCCATCTTCCCACGACAACATCAACCGACATTCGAAACATCACTGGATGCCGTTGAGTTCGAACTGGCATCCTATCTGTTGCGAACCATCAAAGCGCTGGAAAGTGCACTATCAAACGCCAGTTATAACTACATCATTCATACGTCTCCCTTCTCCGCGGACTCCGATCAACCTTTTCATTGGCGAATCGATCTCTTTCCAAGATTGGGTAAACTTGCTGGATTCGAATGGGCTTCCGGAAGCCAAATCAATTCGATACTCCCGGAAGAAGCCGCTCGAACTCTGCGACTCTACTTCGCAACATCGAGTTAAGCGAAAGTGGTTCGTGTTCAGCCTTAAGTCTCAAGTTTGGCAGTTTGGGCGATTTGCGTTTGTTGGGGTAAGGCAAACAATTCTGACGATTCAATCGTCCCGACTTTAACGCTTTGCCCGAAAATAATCATTCGGATTGGAGTGAAGAGGCAAAATAACGCTATAGTGACGGTCGACCCGCCGACGATACCAACAAGGCGATCTAAACAGAAAAGTACGCCCATCTTTAACGGTTATGTCCGTGCGCGGGTTCCATCTAGATTCATGAGAGAGCTATGACGTCGCCTATCCATCTTTGTTTGGTTTTGCACAATCACCAACCGATCGGAAACTTCGACGGTGTTTTTGAACAAGCCTACCAAGATAGTTATCTCCCCTTCTTGGATGTGTTTGAGCCCTACGAAAATCTTCGTATTTCATTGCATACCTCCGGACCATTGATGCTCTGGTTGCATGAACGCAAGCCAGAGTACATGTTGCGACTGAAGTCGCTCGTGGCCGGTGGACGAGTTGAAATCATTGGTGGTCCGTTTTACGAATCTATTCTGACGATGCTCCCCAGTCGTGATCGCATCGGTCAAATCAAACGCTACACAGAATGGCTAGAAGAGCGATTTGAAACCAGTGTTCAAGGGATGTGGGTTCCTGAACGCGTTTGGGAAAGCAGCCTCACTAGCGATCTAGCTGATGCTGGTATGCAGTACACCGTTTTGGACGACTTCCATTTTAAAGCGGCCGGTTGTGCCCAAGAAGAACTCTTCGGCTACTATGCAACCGAAGACAATGGTCGCTTGCTCAAGGTCTTTCCCGGAAGTGAGAAACTCCGTTATCTCATTCCTTTTGCACCAGTTTCCGACATGATCGAGTTCGCTCGTCAAACCGCCCAACAAACACCCGGGGCTGTGCTTATCTTCGGTGACGACGGTGAGAAATTTGGAACATGGCCTGACACCAAAGCTCACGTCTACGAACGTGGTTGGTTGCGAGATTTCTTGAATGCTCTCAATGACAATCGTCATTGGTTGCAAACATCACGGCTAACGGACGTTGTAGAAAATAATCCACCGGTTGGAAAAGTATACCTGCCCGATTGCAGCTATCGTGAAATGACCGAGTGGGCCCTGCCCGTCGCTCAACAAGAAGTGTTCGAAGAGTCCGTACATGCCATCGAACATGAACCGATTTGGGATAAGCTTCGCCGATTCGTGCGTGGTGGTTCGTGGCGAAACTTCAAAGTGAAATACACTGAAGCTAACGAGATGTATTGCCGTATGCTCGATGTCAGTGAACGGCTTGAAAAAGCTCGTCAAGAATTTGCTGGCCATGATCTGCTTGAGATCGCGGAAGATCATCTCTATCGAGGTCAATGCAATTGTACATATTGGCATGGAGCATTTGGCGGTATCTACCTGCCTCACCTCCGCAATGCGGTCTTCAAAGAATTGATCGAAGCCGACAATTTATTGGACGCCATCACGGGGCACACATCCGAGTACATCGATGGTCAGAGCCGGGACTTTAATCTCGACTTCGAACCTGAAGTTCGTTTGGCCAATAGTCAGCTCATCGGTTGGTTGGCTCCTGCTCAGGGCGGTATGTTGTACGAGTTGGATGTTCGCTCGCTGGGCCATAACCTGCTAGCCAACATTCGCCGCCGGCCGGAAAGTTACCACCGCAAAGTGCTCAAAGGCGCTTCGCAAAGCAATGAAAAAGTTGCCAGCATTCATGACCGGGTTGTCTTCAAGCAAGAGGGCCTCGATCAACGCCTGCAATACGATAAGTACATTCGCAAGAGCATGCAGGATCATTTCTTTGACGAGTCCGTAACTTTAGAAGCACTGATCGCCGGACATGCTCAGGAGCGAGGGGACTTTGTTGAGGGTGCTTACCAAGCCAAACTGCGTCGCGGGGCTGGTAAAGTGCAAGTCTTCATGCAGCGTGATGGCAACGTTTGGGGTGTGCCCATCCAAGTGAGTAAAGCGCTAACTTTGGAAGCTGGCAGTTCCACAATGAAGGTGGCATACCAAATCGATGGACTCCCTGCTGGTCGTCCATTCCATTTCGCTTCCGAATGGAATTTTGCCGGTATGCCATCCGGAGCCGATGATCGTTTCTTCTATGGAAACGATGGACACCGTTTGGGGCAATTGGGAGCGTCGCTCAATCTGACCGACAAGACTCAGTTGGGTTTGATTGACCAATGGTTATCTCTCGACGTTCAGTTGTTATTCGAGGCTCCCACGAACATTTGGGCATTCCCGATCGAGACAGTGAGCCAATCTGAAGGTGGGTATGAACTAGTCCATCAATCGGTCTGTGTGATTCCACATTGGACTGTCATCGGGGATTCACAAGGTCGTTGGGCGACGGAAATGGAAATCTCCATTCATATTACCCACACCCCAGAGCCTCGTAAGTTTGGGCAGCAACTGATGAGTCATACTCGCTAATTGGGATAGTGAACCGTTCCGTTTAGGTGAATATCTTCACCTGAACGGGACACGTTCCAATGTTGCAATGTGATTGCAGAGTTGGCGTGTTTGATACCCAAACCACCTAGCGGTGTCAGGGCATCTTGTCCCCCAAACAGTTTGGGAGCAATGAAGACATCAACTTCATCCAACAGCTCTAAATCTAGCAACGCTCCCAGAAGTCCGCTGCCACCTTCACACCAGACGTTGGTGCAGCGTCGTCGACCTAGTTCGTACATCAGCGCTTCCAGGCGAGTGGCCGTCGTCGGTAAATGTGAAACAACTACTTCACAGCCATGGTTTCGTAACTGCTCAACGTGAAGTGGTGAGGCGTTGGGTCCAACCCACAGCAGTGTGGGGTATTCATGGGCCGTTCGGACTAAATTGCTTTCGATACGAGTTCGAGCTTGGCTGTCAAAAACGATCCGTAGGGGAATACGTGGTCCACCCTCGCGTGGATTGAGCATTGGATTATCTTGCAATGCGGTTCCCGATCCAACCAAAATGGCATCGACTTGAGCGCGACGACGATGCACTAGCCGGCGGCTTTCGTCGCCGGAGATCCAAAAACTCTCGCCAGAGCGTGTGGCTATTTTGCCATCGGCGGTCATCGCCCACTTGCCGTGCACCCAAGGTCGCTGGTGGGTTTGAAGTCTCAAGTAGGCTCGATTTAGGTAGCGAGCTTCAGCTTCGCATACACCGACCTGAACTTTGATATTGTGGGTTTCTAGAAATTGAATCCCTCGACCAGCAACTTTTGCAAATGGATCGGGCATTGCCAATACAACACGAGCGGGTTGATACTTAACCAGCAATTCTGCGCAGGGTGGTGTTTTACCAAAGTGGGAGCATGGCTCTAGCGTAACATAGATCGTGGAGCCACGAACATCTTCGACGGAGCGGCCGGCCAGTGCATCCACTTCTGCGTGTGGTCCGCCATAGTAACGATGATAGCCTTCGCTGACAACTTTTTGGTCACGGACAACCAAGCAGCCCACCATTGGATTAGGTTCAACACAGCCTCGGGCTGTCTCGGCAAGATGAATCGCTCGACGCATGAATTGAACGTCTTGTTCATCAAACAGATTAATCATGGTCAAAACACTCGGGGGCCAAATGATTTACTTCCCACGTTTATTCAAGCAACGCTGGATAGTAAAAAACTCCTAAGCAGTTATCTGCTTAGGAGTTTTGTGTCTGTTGGCTTATTCCATGCCTGGGAGCCAAAGTTTGCTGCCACCTGAACTTGCTGGGCTTGCTTCTGGTGAACTTTGACCCGGCACCCAGAGTCCGCCATTTGAATCAGCGCCTGGACCCATGGGTACAGTAGGCGAAAGTGGCTGCATGGCCGGTGGAGCTTGGGCCATCAATTGTTGCACAAAAGCTTGTAGCATCGGATCATCAGGATACTTCTTGAAGTATTTCGTGAACATTGCTTGGCCTTCTTGAGCTCTGCCAGCAGCGAACAAGGTATTGACGCCCGACATTACCAGTTGCCCTACCGGCTTCTTGGCTTCTGCAAATAGAACGATCAGTTTTTCAACTGCTTCCATGCGTTCTTCCAGCGTTTCAGCCGAGGAGAACTTGAGCATGAGTAGCAGTTCGGCGGCGAAACCCGGAGGGTCGTTGGGAACGTCTGGTTTTTCAAGTCTTTGTATCAGTGCGGGGAAACGCGAATACAATTTCATTTCGAACACATACGATGCGAAAGGTAGAACGGCTTTCGCCGGTACCTGCTCCACATCAATGAAATACAAATCGGCTGGCGAAATGTTGCTTAGGGTTTCACCCGGCACAATATGCGGAATCGGAGATACCTGGAGGTCTTCTGCAAGCTTATCGAAATCAGCTGCTGTGAACGTACCATCTTCCAGAGCCAACAAGTACAGCAATAATCCCAGCAACTTGATTTGGTATGCAGCAGTTCCAGCAGCCTCGGCGACCGTTTTGCCATCCAAGCAGGAAAGTGGCGCGATCTTGATGCGTTCACGGATCGTTGCCCGCAGTTTTTGGCGTAAGCTATTGATTTCAGCTTCCGTTGTCTGCTCGGTGAATTGCGTATTGCGGAGGTAAGGCGTCAAGGCGCTTTGGATAGTAACAGGGAGCAATTCATCTTTACGCGGGAACTTAGAGTCACCACGGTTCAAGTTGAATGTCTTCAAAAGTTCGTCGACTTCTACTGCGAGATGACGCGATTCGTCAGTGTATCGAAGCAGCATGCGAGCTGGATGGTCCGTTTGCTTCCCGAACAGAGCGATCAGTCCGGAAGAAACTTCCGACTCAACGAGGTTGCCATCCAGCGGGACTTTATGTTTCGTGAAGAAATGGTAAAGCAACTTTGGTCCAACTTCTTCACCAATGAATAAGGCTAGCTCTTGTCGGGCTTCTTCACTGTTAGCTACCCAAGCTTCGAATACGGGCATCTCGTTAAGCAGACGTGTGATATGCTCTTCCTGTTCTGCGGTGAGATCGAACAACATTCCATGTTGTTGGAAGCAGACACCTGATGTTGTCGGTGCCAGGGTGAAGGCTAGTGCCTGGTAATAGGCACGTTCTTGAAGTGACAGTCCTTCGTTCTTGGCAAGTCGTTCGCTGTACCGAGCAGCTGCCGCGCTATCACATCGATACAATTCGCAAATGACGAGCATGGATAACAGCACAGGCTGGTCGGCGAACTCGCGATTGAGCGATTGAAGTTTCGAGTAAGCTTGTGGGATCCGATGGGAGCGGAAGAGTGATCGAACTTCTTGAAGACGTTCGCCCCAGCTAACGGTACCAACCTTCTCGTGCAGGTTCGGTGTGATGCGCATCAATGTCGAGATGCCGCGTTCTCGACTCAATTCTTCCATAAATTGGGCGGGTTCTTCCGACTTGAAAAGAACTCCCAGAAGATCGGTGATGAGCAGAGCTGATAAATATTGGCCTTCCATCGCCAATCGTTCAGCCAGCATCAGACCTGCGGTTTGGCCAAATGGATGAATGACATCGCGAACTTCCGAGATACCGTCTAAAAAGTATTTTGCGGCTGATAATATCGAGGGTTCTCGCACTGTTTCGCTGATGGTCATCAGCCAAAGTGCGAGTTGATTATCGGGCTTGAGTCTCCAGAACCGATTTGCGGTTTCCGTCAGGGATTCGAATTCTCGCAGTTGAAACAAGATTTGGGCTTTGAGAGCCAAAAGCCAAGCTGCCGAGGGGGTGGTTTGCAAAAGTTGGTTAATGCGGTCCAGCGCAGCGACCAACTGGCCACCTGAAATCATGCGATCGATTTTGTCCAGATCCTTGAAGTTATCTGCACATTTGCAGAACTTGATTTTCTTGCCACTTCCGCAGGGGCAATATTGGTAAGCATCCACTTGCATTGTAGTTTCTATCCGACAGAAAAATGGGTAACGATTATGCGATACGCTGCGAAAACTGGGGCGTGCAGCAATCCGTGCTCGCTTGGGTGCCACTAGCCGTTTGGGGCTAACAAGTAACCCTACCAGTTTATCAGAAATAGTCGCATTCAGCGACTAGGCTGGAATAACCGCGAAAGGCGGAATTTCAACGAAAAGTCCGAACGAGAAGAATCAGGCAGAATGGTCCTTTGCACAAGTTCAGTCACCCGAAGATCGCACTTTGTGCATCGTGACTTGATTGCCTTGATCATTATAAATAACCGACGTCATTAATTCTCGAATGAGCATCACGCCGCGGCCATGAGGCTGATCTAAGTGCTCTTCGTCGGTCGGATCAGGTAACGCATTTGGATCGAATCCTTCGCCCTGATCGGTCAATTGCATCCAAACCGAATTCGATCCGATCCGAAAGCTGACCGCAACGCATTTGTCTGGCGATTCTTTGTTGCCATGTTTAATGGCATTGACCATAGCCTCTTCAATCGCCATCTGAACATGAAAGAAATCTCGACCATCCCAACCCATTTGTGTCAGGGCGCTGAGAAGTTGATCAATAGTTCTATGCCCAGCGTCTAGAGAACTGGGAATGGACTCTTCCAATACCCAGTTCCATTGCGGCTCACTCATGATCCATTCCTTGCAGTCGGCGCTAAATGGTGACGGAGCTAGTCTTAGATCCCGAAAGCTTCGATACCGTCAGCTTCTGTCTTCTTGATTTGGAAGACGCGATCAAGTCGTGTGATGGTAAACACTTCCATGATCTCTGGACGCAAACCACACAGCTTCAACTTGCCACCTGCCGCTTTAGCTTTGCGATCCAACAAAATCAATTTGTTTAACGCAGCACTGGAAAGAAATTCCACACCATCAAAGTTAAGCAGAACAAATCGACGCTTATCTTTTTCTACAACGGAGAATAGTTCTTCTCCCATTTCTTCGATGTTTGCGGAGTCAACAATTTTTCGATCGACAAATCGAACTACGGAAACTTCGCCAATATCGCTAACCACGATGCGTCGTTTTCCCGCCATGCAATGATCCTTATGTCTCTTTAGCAATTTGTAATCGGTGATGATCTTGGCTCGTACGTTGCACCCAATCAGTGGATGACGTAGGAGGAAAGGTGGGAAAAGGAAATTAGCTCCCTACCACCCCCTTACGTTAACTGTGCGCTGGCGTAAATGCAACGGGCGGCCATTTTGTTACTGAAATTCAATTCTTCGCAAGGTTTGTAGTGGACTATTGTCCCGCGATTTTCGCGGCGCGGGTTGCCCGTTCAATCCACAGATAATTCTGTCCGCGAAATTCCGTCACGCGACCCGTGACAACCCAACGGTTGTCGGCAGAATCCACACGCATCGCGTCTGCAATGCGCTCCAATGCCAGGTTTTCTAACGTCGTTAATCCCTTTTCACTACTCAAAGCTGCCAGGAATCGCTCCGTCTCGGAAATCTGAAAAGTCACCGTCACACTTTCTATGCGATGCCCCTCGCGCCACCTCGTCGAATCCTTGTTTTTGTCTGCTTCTTTTACGGGACTCGGTTTCACCTCCGTCTCCGAACCCTTGGCCGGAGCTTCCCCTTTGGTGGAGATAGGTTTCCCCTTCCCGGGCTGAGCTTTCGCATTTGCAGCACGTGTATTTTCATCCGATGTATCGGTAGCCGGTTTAGTAGAGGGAGCCATTTTGGAGTCGGGTTTGGCTGTTTCAGGCCCGCTTGGCGACTGACCCAATAGCGCACTTTGGTCGATTAGTAACCAACCAAAACAGATAATCGCAGCCCACAGCAACTTCCCACCGCTTCCAGGCGATGGCACGAAGTTCACCCCATCACCGCTGGATGTTGGCAATGGGAGTGCCAGCCAATCAGACGAGTCTGTTGCGTTGCCGGAAAGGTAGTTTGAGCATGAAAAAAAAGGCATGGCGGGTGTCCAAAGACAAAAAACTTTAGGACGCTTCCATGCAGATTCAGGCTTCCATAACCATAAAACAGTTTATCGATGTACGGGGCACTCGGCCCCTCAAGTCACTTATTCGGCTTGGGCAATGCAAAGGCGTGTAGGCACATCACCGCACCGCTGGTGAGCAAGATCCAACCAAGCCAACGCGGCGGACGAATCGTCTTTTTGGGAGAGGGATGGTTATCCAGGATCATCTGCGTTGCAGGATCTGTAGATGCTAGTTCGGTTTGCTGACCAAACTTTGCTAAAGCCCGTGTACTCGGCTCATTCAATACAAACGAATCAACCATTCGAAATTGTATTCCCAACAGGAATACAATGACCCCGATTGTAAAATAACGATTGCGATCGAATTCCATGGGAACTGCCTGCCCTGTCACGTCTTGATCGTCTAAGTACTAACCACATTGGAAACTTAGATCGAAGCTCTGCGAAAACGAAACTTCCGCGTGCAAAGAGAATCGACGCTCCTCAGCCCTACACCAAAAGAAAACTCAAAATAACCACCTAAAGCGGTTATTCCAAGACTGTCAGTCCACACGATTATGACATGATGCCCTAAGCATCAAACAGCTAAGCATCAAACAATTCAGTAACCGGTTTTCCTGAGCTCAGCGTTAAAGGACGCCCAATCGGAGTCTGTAACTCTAAGCTCCCGTCAATTCCTAAGGCATGCAGCAACGACGCATGAAAGTCGGGGACATCAACTGGGTTCGAGACATGGCCCGTCTTATGGGTTGAGTCTTCTTTTATTTCAATCCCCGTCGCTCCATGCACGTATCCACGACGAAACGGACCACCACCTACAGCAACCGAAAATCCATGAGGCCAATGATCTCTGCCACCCAGGGGATTAATCTGGGGAGTTCTGCCAAACTCACCCGCGCACACTACCACCGTCTTCTCCCATAATCCACGAGCTTGTAGCTGAGTAACCAACGCGGCAAACGCTTCATCTAATGTCGCCGCACGCGCGTATTGAAACTCATGATTGTTCGCATGGGTATCCCAACCACTTAACTCGATTTCAATACAGCGGACACCTTGTTCAACCAATCGCACAGCTGCCAGGCAACCTCGTCCAAAAGCGGAATCGCCAAACTCTTTTAATACGGATTCGCTTTCTTCTTTCACATCAAAAGCCCCTATCTGTTCGCTCGACATCATACGCACGGCTTGATCGGTCGCCGATTGATGAGAGGTCAACGAGTCGCGCAGTCTCACTTGGCGACCTCGCGCAAACTGCTTTTCCATAAACTGCAGATCGCCAAGTTTCGAATTCAATTTTGGATCGCTTGAGGATCGGTCCAAGTTCGGAAGTGGAAACTTCGGATCGCCCGTCTGGAAAGCATCAAATCGGCTCCCCAGATAACCACCGCGCGCCCCCCACTGCCCTGGCACAATCGAAATATGTCGCGGAATTTCCACTTCATCGCTCAGTTGATGACAAAGTACGGCTCCCACCGAAGGATGAATCAAGGTCGGATCAGGACGCCAGCCTGTCTTCACATGATAAGTCGCTCGTTCATGGTCCCCTTCTTTGCTCACCATCGAGCGAATCACCGTAAACTGGTCTGCCTTTTCTGCCAGTCGGGGTAAGGAATCGGCAAATTGAATTCCCTTGATACGTGTATCAATCGCCTTAACGTCTCCGCCGATTAAGGATCCTGCATGCGGATCAAACGTTTCTAATTGACTTGGACCCCCTTGCAACCACAAGATGATCATCGATTGGGCACCCGCTTTTGCTGCGGTTTGTCCCAAGGCGACTCGTTCAGCCGCTAAAGTGAGCCATGTGCTTGCGACCGTTGCCGAGGTAAGTCCAAGCCAACGACGACGATTCATCTGCGAATAGCCTCGGCATCCGATCGGCTCTTGGTTATGTTCGCACATTGGATTTCCCCGTTAATGATGTTGGCAATAGATGTTCAAAACCCGCAAAGAAACACAACTGTAAATCGCATTCAGTGACTCCACAGGAACTCCGTAGAGTTCATCAAAACCCACGAGATTTCGCTTACGGCTCGCACTCGCTCTTCACCACTTAAACCTTCGACCTTGGCGACAAAGTAGCGTTGCTCTTCTGGAGTGGGGCGACGATTCAGCGTACTCAAAAAGCAAACTTCAATACATTGCGAGTCGCTGGAAGCTTGATTGGCGATACGCGCCAATGGGATTGCAAGCGGTTCAGGGTTTGTTCGCTCGCGAATCATCGATCCATTTAATAAGAGCAAACGTTGAGGGATCGTCTCGTTCTCAGGTGATAACTCATCTTCGCCCCGATCACCATACGCTTTTAGAAAGTCGTTCATCTGGCCAAAACGAACCAGTTGAGTTAACCACACACTATCGCGATCCACTGTTTTCAGTTGACTTGCTTGGATGACACTCCCAGCAACCTGCTCCGGGCGCAACTGCGTCAGTGGATAAACGGCCCAACAATCCAACTGCTCTTGGCTAATCTCGCCATCCCCAACACTGCTGCTGCGTTGAAACGCTGCGCTGGCTGTGATCAGGCGAAGCAACCGCTTTAAATCGAAATCATGTTTAGCAAAATCATCAGCCAACCATTGCAATGGTGGTGCTACGGGGCGATCCAGTGGAATGTCGTCAACAGGTTCATGCAGAGGACGTCCTGTCACTAAGGCCCATACACGATTAACCACGGCCCGACTGAAGGCTGGGTTTTCAGGATGGGTAATCCAAGCTGCCAACCGTTGGCGAAGTTTTCCTTTGTTAGGTAGCAAGTGAGCGGCAAAGGGGACAGCTGGCGAAACGGTCTCTTCTTCTTCCTGCCCCAGAAATTTAAAGCGATAACCGGTCTCTTCATCGCGTACACCAAGAAACACGTTCTCCGCTAAGGTTGTTCCAGAGAAGAATGCAGCCAGTTGATGAAAGTGCTTTTGTTCGCCACCAATGACTCCATCTTCCCCAGGAAAATAGAGCTTGTCGACAAAGTCGTTGTGACATTCCAAGCAGTCCATACGCAAGCCTAGAAATACACGACTTGTCCTGCCTGCCAATCGCACCACATCAGCTTTGCGAGCCCCTTCTGGCGGAATCTGGGCTGTAACAAAATTGACTTCGGGTTTATCTGTCGTTAGTCCCTCAGCTTCCAACAAAGTTCTGGCAATTACATCGAAGTGAACATCCTTTTCCAGTTGCTCTGCTAGCCACTCGCGGAACTTTCGTCGACGGAACAATAAGAAAGGTCCCTGATCCGTTCCCACAAATGCCCGCGCAAGCCGCTCTGAAAAATTGTCGCTCCAGCGGCTGTCTGTAAGGAGGTAGTTGGTATAGATCTCCACCCGTTCCGCTTCAGGATATTTTTCTAATTGGCGAACCTCTTCCAACGACATGCTCGACCCGATCAATCCAAGAGAGATTCGGCGGCAAACGTTGAGCCAATCTGCCTGCGGAGCTAGGGACGAATTCTGCGAGACTGCCCAGTCTTCGAAAACTCCATTCAATTGCTTGGCGGATGCAGAGATTTCGGGATGGCGGAATTCGGTAATCTGGTTCCAGCGTTGAGTTCGATTCAGTGGTCCACGAAACCAAATCGCCCCGGCCGAAATCACTCCAATCACGCAGGTCAGAGTCAGGAGGACTCGAAGAGAAGTTTTCATGGCCGATTACCTCGGTTCCTCAGAGGGGCCTGGGCGAATGATCAAATGGCGTCCCGACGGTATATGCATGATACCTTATCGGATTTGTTACGGTTTCAGGCCTGTAGAGTGTCCGCGCTGGCAGGCAAGGCGGTTTTTCAGGGCCCTATAATGCAGAAACCCCCGAAAAGGTTTGCCTCTTCGGGGGTCTGTTTGTTTTTGTTGGATGCTTTTGCATGCCCGACAGGGCTTCCCACCTGGTTGCTGTGCCCCACTGAGTGAATTGCCTGGGCAGTGTGGACGTTGATTGGATTACTCGCGTGGACGAATCGCGCCGGTCAAGCCAGCGTAATCAACGCGATCATCTCGGTGCCACAATGGCTGACCAAGTTCTACGCGTTTGCGAAGCACTTCGATTTTCTCTGGCGAACCAGCGGGTGCATCCGTAGGCGAAAATGAAGAGGTCTCTGCTGGATCGAAATCCTCATCATGACCATACTTCAAAATCGCTTCAAAAACATTCTTAATACTCGACACTGTTTTTCGCTCCTTATCTTTCATTGTTTTGGAATCTAATCGAAGCAAACCCATGTTTGCTTCACAAGTTGTTCTATCAACAAGATCCGACTTCGCCTTCAAAGCCGAATCGTTTGTTAGTCATGTCAAAGTCTGAAGTGATCGTGCCTTCCGGCAATAACCCCAGGGAATAATGACCCCGGTGATTTTCAGCATTGGCTGATCTTATTATCGAGATCGCAAGCGGCTTCACACCAAACATTGCCAATCGAAAACAGGCCAACCCGATTTTCCAACCATTCAGTCGCTACAACTCTGCTTGAGTGCCTTTCACCAATTACGTTAACGCTCACTCCATGCGATACGTTACGTAAACTCCTATGATTCCGAATCCTCGGCAAAAGTTCCAACATCGAGAAAGATGATTCGGCGGGGTTTGGAGGTCGGCTTTACCAACCCACAAACTGGTCCATTCGGAACCGACTAAACGACGCAAATCAAACTGTTCCTGCGTCCATAAGTTGGTCCCGGGCACTTCCAGATAATAGGGAGTTGTCAATCCCCAGTTACTAGGTCCTATCGATTATTTCAGGTTGGAAGACAAAGTCAAGAAAATGTTAAGTATTTGCGAGGTTTCTTCCCGTGTCTTCTTGCCGCATCGCTCGGTTGGCTAAATCTGCACGATTAGCCAACTTAGATAGGCTCTGCCACGAAACGGAGCCCCTCATTTTGAGAGCCTGGAATGGACATGAGGAGGGTGTGGCTAGGGAGGTTTCAAGTCACTTAATTCGCGACTAATGTGATTTGTTTTTGCATTGCTCAGTAGGAGCGTGGATCGCAGTTGATTTTAGCAAGGCGCCCTCCTAAGGCTGTAGCTTCCTGTGCTAGCATTGGCCTCTCAATTGCGATGTTTCTGTTCGTTTGTGCACACATTATTTGAAATGGGCAATTATGTGGATCCAGAAAAAAATTTTGCTCCCTGAGTTTTCTCGCGGCTGCCATTTAGTCACTCAGACAATCCTGCGCGAGCTACCCGAAATGAAGGAGATTCGCGTTGGAATGCTGCATCTATTTCTACAACATACGTCAGCCTCATTAGCCATCAACGAAAATGCTGATCCCGATGTGCGAATCGATATGGAAACGGCTCTCAATCGGGTTGTGCCCGAGACACAGCGATTTGTACATACCGTCGAAGGTCCCGATGATATGCCCGCCCATGTCAAGTCGGCGTTGCTGGGTGTTGCTCTTTCGGTACCTGTCACCAATGGCCAACTTGCGTTCGGCACATGGCAAGGCGTTTATCTCTGTGAGCATCGCAATCACGGTGGTCGCCGCTCCCTCATCGTCACGCTGCAGGGAATGAATTAACCTCGCGGGTATTGAACACTGTCGGTTCCTTCTCGTGATCGCTAAGGCTTGCGTAACAAAATCATGGCCGCGGAAGTCATGAGCAGA
>JBILTA010000735.1:0-2865 GCA_044371785.1 Pirellulaceae bacterium
GACGCACAGCTGATAGCGTGTTTGGTCTGGCAGATTTCAGCGATACGTTGTTCGAGTTTTTCAACGTCTGGGCCATGTAGGAAACGGCCACTGTCGACAACCTTGGAGATCGCCTCGCGAACTTCTTCGCGGATTTCCCAATTGCCTCGGTTAACGTCCAGTAACGGTACAGGGAGCAACTTGGATGGATTCCCGGTTGCCGAAGAATTCGAAGACGACATGGGTCATGCTTCCGTGCATCATTGTGATTTAAGATTGACTGGGAGGAGGCAGCCTTGCCTCACTCCCCGAGAAAATAGCTCGTCCGCGATTCGCGGGTCAATAGAAAAAGCTTAACGTTGGCTTCGCTTTTCGCTAGCGTTTCGATAATCGACCACATTCCAGGCGAGGCCTAATGCTTGCAAAAGGCGAATAGTGCGGAATGTGATATCAATTTCCCACCAACGATGACCGTGGTTGGCCATACGTGGGTAAGCATGATGATTGTTGTGCCAGCCTTCGCCGTAAGTGATCAGAGCCACCCACCAGTTATTGCGGCTTTTATCTTTGATTTCGTAGTTGCGATAGCCCCACATGTGGCTAGCAGAGTTCACTAACCAAGTGGAATGGAGGACCATAACCATGCGAACACAAGTGCCCCAAACGAGCCACGAAAGTGCTAAGTCCCAGCCGCCGATAGCATAGCCAAGGCCCATCAGAGCTGCGGCGAAGACGATGTTGATTGGTAAGAAAGCTGCGTCCAAGAACCGCAGGCCAGCGTCGCGATCCAAATCGGGCACCCAATGTTCGAAGTGGCCTTTTTCGTCGCCATTATCGGTGCGATAGGCCAACCAGAAGATATGGCTCCACCATGAACCGTCGTTCGGGGAATGCGGATCGCCTTCTTGGTCACTTAACGCATGATGCAAGCGATGGTTGGCAACCCAACTGCTTGGTGAACCTTCTCCAGCCAATGTACCGAAGAATGCGAGAATGAAGCGAACGGGTTTATAAGTGGAGAAGCTCGTGTGTGTGAGCAAGCGATGGAAACCGAGACACACGCCAAGACCACCACAAATCCAATGCAAAAAGATCACTAAACCCAAGCCACTCCAAGTAAAAGTCCATGGGGCGAACAATGCACCGATATGCAACAGACCAATCCAGGCGATAGCAGCAGGGAAGAATAGGTTGTTTTTGGTCACATAGGTGCGACCGGCATACGATTGATGTGGGCTTGGCTTAGCAGCTTTACCAGCACCGCCACGAACCGGGGCTGTGGGGGGCGTTTCGGTTAAGGGTGACGCGGCCGGGGAGTCGACATGGTGTTGGTGAGATCGGTTGAATGGAGTGGACATCGGAGATTCCTTTGTATCTGAAACGTGCGGGCGTGATGAGCATCCCGCGTTGCCTTTATGTGATACGGCATTTCCTCAGTTCGCTTGTCCGGAGTGCGTCTCTGCTTTGTAAAAGAAATGTAAAAGAGGTGGGTTTGGATCGGGGATTCACCTGGGAGAGGGGTTCTGCAGTGCCTGGAGCGGCGAGCGGATTCGTTTGGTAAATGACAGCGAACGTGCTGAGGAGCTTGTGCTGGACGGTGTGCTCGGCAGGGCCTGGTACCGGACGATTAGGTTCTGCGTATGAAAGGACTGCCGAGCTACTACACCGACGTTGAACTTGCGCTGGCTGGGGTGCTCGGCAGGGCCTGGTACCGGACGATTAGGTTCTGCGTATGAAAGGACTGCCGAGCTACTACAATGACCCTGCTGGGGAGCTTGTGCTGGACGGTGTGCTCGGCAGGGCCTGGTACCGGACGATTAGGTTCTGCGTATGAAAGGACTGCCGAGCTACGGGCGTTTCCCAACCCAATCGACAAAGTCGATGGTGCGGGCCACCTTCGATGTGGTGAGGTCAATAATAAGCAACTGACCATTGGAGCAACCGGCCGCAACCGCATTGCCATCTCCAGAAATAGCGACGGAGAAAACTCCGGAGTTGGGGACCGCCAATGTATAGAGCTCTTTACCTTCATCCGGTTGATATACCGAGATCTTCCCCGATTGGTGATTGCTCGACACTGCAGCAAGCTTAGATCCGTCGCGATTGTATTGGACTTCAAAGACGCGACCTTCCATCGCGGGCAGCGCGCGAATGAGATTGAAATCGTCACCGATCTGACGCTGCTGATCGCGAAAGATTTTGTAAATCTTAGGCACCGAGTCCGCGCCACCACATGCGACTTCTTCACGCGTTGGATGGCGATCGATGGTCATCAAGCCACCTTTCTGTGCACCGGGCGTGATGCTCGTCACATTGTCGACAAAACGTTGTGTCTCGACATGCACAAGCTTCATCGATCGATCGCGACTTACGCTCAATAGATGATCGCCTTTCACGCTGAAGACAGTATCAAGAGCCCAATCTTCATGCGTCGCGCTAAAGACAACTTGTTTACCCGATTCTGTCTCGAAAGCTCGTACCGATTTGTCGGCACAACCAATGCTGAGCAGTTTATTATCGGGTGACCAAGCGACACCATAGAGCGTATCGGAGCCGATGTTCCAGCTGCGTAAGAGTTCACCTGACTCAGTATTCCACAATTGCAATTCGCCCATAACGCCAGGTATACCACCTGCGACAGCCAGTTTGCCTCCGTCACTAGAGAAGGCAATGTCTTCAATGCGTTCGCTGCGACCAATGAAGCGACGTGCGAGCGTATAATTCGATGTGTCGATTAACACCACTTCATGAAAGCCCGATACGGCAAGCCATTTTCCATCCGGCGAATAAGCAACAGCCGTAATGGCTGGCGAGCTTTGGTAAGTAGGCGGTTGTTCGGTGGAGTATTCAACGCCTGATTCTTTCCAGTCTTCTGTGGAAGCACCT
>JBILTA010000734.1:0-2865 GCA_044371785.1 Pirellulaceae bacterium
TCCGCAGTGCCGATCTAACCCAGAGAGTCGAGTAGTGTGCTTAGGCTACCGACGAATCTCCAAGGGAAGGAAGATTTCGGCTATGGATCCGAACTGCCAAAATAAATTGCTGGCTGCGTTTAAGGTCTGTCTATTGGCTGGGGTTGCGTCTTGGATGATGCCTTCAACCGCCCAGGCTCAACTCCGTTCGGGTGGTGCGCCACGCACGATTTACCAGGCGGATGGCGAAGCAGCCCAGAGCCAAGTCTCCAAGGCCAAAGTCAATAAGCCGAAACCCATTATTGAAGAATCCGCAGAGGCAGAGGTTGAAGGGCTTCAATTTCGCGAGCCGAAAATACCGTCGGGCGTTCAAGCGGCTGGCTATCGCGAGGGAGCGGGAAAACGAGCCGGAAAGTCTCAGGTCATAAAGGCAAGTACTTTCCAGGATACACACGCAGCCGAAGTCCAGCCCGAACCGATGACTATGGAAGCGGGGGTAGCACATGAGCGAATCGGCTACGACTATGAAACAACTCCCACGTTGAGTTCTTCTGGTTGTTCATCCTGCGATGCGGCTGGCCATTTGGCTCAACCAGGTCATAGCAGTTTTTCACATTCACCTTATTTCGCATCTGCAGGCAGCATGGAGTTTATGCCTCTTGCGGAAGGTGAGTGTAGTCATCCATCGCTGTTTGGGCGAATGCTCAGCGGTTTGAGTGTTCGTTTGGAAGGGACTAATTGGGATCGATCGGCATCGAACATGCCTATCTTGGTTACAACCAGTCCTGTTGGTACGGACCCAACGCTTGCCGGACAAATTGGACGCACCACAACCAGCTCATTATTTGGTGGTGGCAATGTGAATGATTCGCCTGAGGGAGGTGGACGACTCACGTTGAATACATGGTTAGATGATTGCCGCTATTATGGATTAACGTTCCGGGGTTGGGACGCAGGGACAGGTGATGCCGAGTTCTTTGCCAACGAATCGAATCAATCGATTATTGCTCGACCATTTTTGGACTTCACCAACGGGCTGCCCGCGACACAAAACGCACAATTGATCGCATTCCCTGGTGACACTGCTGGTAATGTCCGTATCGTGGCGGAGTCGGAAGTCGCCGGTGGTGATCTGGCTATTCGTCGCTTGTTGTGTGCAGGGCCGCGCTCACGCTGGGATATGCTTTTCGGTTATCAATACGCGCAGCTCAATGAGAGTCTGAATATTCAATCCAATTCGACTATAATCGATAATACCAGCTTGCTGTTCAATACGCAGATTGGTGTTAACGACCTCTTTCAGACACGCAATGAATTCCAAGGATTCTCGGTTGGTTTGCAAGGTGCAAGACGCTGGGGATGTTGGTACTTTGACGGTATGTTCAAGCTCGGTTTAGGCAATATGGAGCGCACTATAACGATCGCTGGACAAACGAGAGTGACCGATGCGGGTGGAGCCACAACGGTCGATGATGAAGGTTTGTTAGCTCGCTTTAGCAATGATGGACATTATGCGAGCGATACTTTTGTGGTTGTACCTGAATTCGGTTTTAATGTGGGCTATGCTCTAACCAATAGTCTCGATTTCACCATCGGATATACGGCGATGAGCTTGCCCAACGTGGCTCAAGCGGCTTCGCAAATCGATCCACAATTGGGATCTAACTTGTCCGATCCGCTGGTTGGTGAGCTGCGACCGAGCTTCGTGTTGACGGAAACCAATTATTGGTTGTCGGGCTTCAGTTATGGTTTGCAATATCGCTACTAATCGCCAGGGCGATCGATTGCCAGTAGGAATATTGCCGGTGAATGAGAATGAAAAAGGTGCCGATGGATATCGGCACCTTTTTCTATTGAGTTACCGAGATTGTCGACCAGTATATAGTGGGTAGTCACGAACGTGTTGCAGGCCGCTTTGTTTTTTGAGAGTTAGTATTCCATGGATCGATTTCAAACCGCCCCCATCAACGAGTTGCTCAATTGGCATGTATTGCCTGGCGTTGATGGGGAAGCGACGTTGACTTGGGAAGTCGATCAGCGGCATCATAATCCGATGGGGCGTGTCCACGGTGGAGCGATATCGGCGATATGTGATGCTGCGATGGGGATCGCTTTTGGTCGAGCTATCGACGAATCTCAAGACTTTTCAACCATTGAAATGAAGGTCAGTTTTATGCGGCCGGTTACCGCCGGAACGCTTACGGTAAAGGCAAAAATCATACAACGTGGCTTACGCGTCGGTTTCGTGGAGTGCACGGTTCATGATCAACGCCAACGCCTTATCGCTACCGCCAACTGCAGCTGCACAACTCTTTGATCGATGGCTGTGAGATACAACACGAATGTTCGATAATCGAAAGAGGGTCGAACGAGTGTTATGCTGGTCGTACAGGTGGAAGGGTTTATTTCTGAAAGACGACTAGCTTGAGTCCATTTCAGGTGAATTGGCCGTTTTTCTATCAAAACTTGGCCTGAGGAACGACGATTCCTTCTTGCACGGCACATTGTCTCTTCGACTGAGCAATGGGGTCGCTTTGTCTGAGCAATGGGGTTCAGCGAAGAGTGGGGTGGTTTAGGGTTTGACGAAGAGAAGGCATATCCTATGTGGAGATCATTTTTCTACGCGGTTGGTGTGGTCTTGGTAGTCCTGGGAGTGGAATGCCTGGTCATTGACAGCGCGGAGATTAAGAATGGCGAGACACGCCAGAAGCCCGCTCTTTCTGTTTGGAGTCCGGACCCGATTGAAGAGCCCACCAAGACTGTCCGGCCTGCAGACTGGCACCCATGGAGCCTTTTAGCGACTGGATCGATAGTTTTAATCTACTCGTTTACGCTCCGACGCAATGGCTAATAACGGCGTCCTGCGCGCAACTATCTGATGCTCTA
>JBILTA010000160.1:0-9280 GCA_044371785.1 Pirellulaceae bacterium
TTCTTCCATTGGAATCAAAAACTTTTCCACTAAAGACGCCCACTCTATCCGACATTTCGTCGACGACAAAAGATCCTGCGTAACGTTCGTTTTCTGCTGCTCTTCCGTAAATCGTGAGACACTCGATGCCGGCAGGTATGGCAACAGCCATATAATCCCGCAACCAGGCAAGAATACCACATGCATACAACGCGCTGTCGACAACCCCCATGGGAATGAACCACTGGCCGCCCCGGTCACCTCCAAGGGCGCTTTCTGGCTGCGCGAAGAGTTCTGCGAGTATTCCGTTTTCGAAAAACTGTGTTCGATTCATACAACGAAAGGGTAAGCCGTGATAAATCACTGCGCCTTCATCCTGAAAAATAACGGGATGCCAAGGGGCGTTGGGAAGGCATGGAGGACTTTGAGGCTCATGTACATCATCTACATTGCTAATCTCGGCGGTCGCAATTATCCGCTCTTTCTCAATAATCCTCCCTCGTGAATCACAGAACGTATGGTAGAGAGTCGCCTTTGACTCTCCGCGGTTCGATTCAAAACGCACACAGACTTTCGCTGACTTTTCATTGAAGAACTTCAATCCATTCGCAATGAAAATGTTTCGAAGCTTAACCCCCGCCTCAGGCTTTACAACAGAAACCTGAACTGCCGACTGTACTATAATTTCTGCAATCGCCACCAAAGGCAGCAAAGGTAAATCACGAAAACGGTGCTGCGCCAAGAAAGGATCTCTAACGGGGTCAACAACCACTTCGCATTCGGTACCATTTGCCGTTTCAATCAATTGCGGCCGAAGGGCCAGTAATGCACTTTGCTGGCCATCTGGATTCGAATGGCGGTTGTTTGGCTGACTGCATTGCGTTTCGGTCACTCGACAGTGCAAGTGTGAATTCTCTTCTGTCAATCGTCCCAGAGCAATATCAAGGCTAAGGCTGAATAGCTGTGCATCCAATTCTAATGCCGCTGTCTTTATCTTCTGTTGAATGGAATACCATTGAAGCCAAGCAGCAGAAACAACGAGAGAATGCGACGCAACTAACAAGGCCTGCTTCAACCTGTCCGGCGAGCAGCTTTGCATCAATTGAACCAGCAACTTACAGCAGGTGAGATCCTGACTTTCTTCTCCCTGTGCATCACTGACAATCAAGATCGATCGAATTCGATCGCCGTACTTCTGACGCGCTGCTTCCAGTTGGGGCACGATTGCAGAGAACTGTGCCGTATCACGATCAGTGGGAACTTTTACTGAGATTGGAGAAGTAACTTCGTTTTCGGACTTTAACCATCCCGACAGATCGAGACATTCGCACTCGATCGAAAGCGCGGTCATGGATCGCGCTATTGCAGCGCCCTTTTCGGGATCAAGAGCGGCGATAATCCAGACACCATCTTGGGGCTTCAAGTCAGAAGTGGTTGCCTTCTCGAAGCCACTCTGGAGTTTTTTCGGAACGAATCGTTGGGCGCGGGACCGATGAACCTCGATTTCCGCGCCGACTGCCATGCACTCGCTTGCGATGCTTATCGATTCTTCAAATGAATTATGATGGTTCGACAGCCAAACGACGCGACATATCTCGAACTGATTCTTAACTTGAGGATTTGCGGTAACAAAAGCCTTTAACCAGCTGCCTTCGGGGGCAAAAATTCCACCGCCGAAAAGATCGGTATGGTCAAAGGCAGCCCCTCTTGTCGCTACTATCAATCGTTTCGCTTGTGTGGATTTGTTTCCCAACCAATTTCCCATGAGGGCCATTGGCTGCCTTACGAATGATTCCAGGCGATGGCGATGCTGAATCCAGCCTGCACCTAAGCCGGCTGCTTCATCCAAGCCACTTAACCAGATTAGATTTTTGATGGACAGATGGCTAAGGCACCGATTTAACTGCTCCCAATCTTCATTGGTCTTAGGACTTGGCCAGACCAAAACGGACTTACCTTGGGAAGTTAGAAGATCGTTGACTTGCAGCGCAGTGGAACTGCTTCCCACAATGCACGTCAATCCCTCCAAATTCTTTATGCTTTGGGGATCCACCGGTTCGTGACACCACTCTTCGCTCTGCACGTAGCATACAGCCGCAGACTCTAGTTCACTCGCATGCGAAATGATCTTGTCATCTTTGGGCCCAAAGGGAGCCTCAAGGTCATACGCGTTTAAAGGCATAGAGGGATCAGGGAAATAGAGCTTATGATATCCCCAATCTGTGACAATCACCTCTGTGGCGGACATTTTAGCAGTTGAATGCTTTTGACAAACTTCTGCCAGGAAATGCTCCACTCCTTCTTGGACCGGCATGAATTTAATCGTCTTGAGCATTGGGGAGTGCTTCGTCTCGGGTCGAGCAGCCATGCCGACTTCGTCCCATGAATGCCAATCTATGGCGACGGCATGAGTTTGCGGCTTCATTCGTGAATAGCGAGCCGTGATTTTCGTAAGCCATTCATTCGCCGATCCGTAATCGGTTTGTCCGATTGCTCCATAGCGCCCACTGATCGAAGTAAAGGCTACGAAAGTCTTGATGGGGTCGGGGTCTGTGGCAACCATAAGGTGAAGAGCCCCCAAAGCTTTTGCTTCGAAGGTTCGATTCACTAGCGAGATTTTCTTGCTGGAGAATCGAGCCGCTTTTTCGAATCCTGCCCCATGCACGACACCCACGATCGGCTCACCATTTTGTCGAATGCGAGCAACTAGCTCGACCACGTTTTGGTAATGGGCCACGTTGCAAGCATGATATTGCACCCGCATTCCAGCCGCGCGCATGCTCGCGAGGTTCCGTTCGATCTCCATAGCCTTTTCGATTGCATTCCATTCCTCCGCACCTGGTCGTTTCTGTGCCGCCGCCTTTTTAGCAATTTCGCTGCGCAGACTCCTCAATTGAGTTTCGTCGTAGTTGAGCCATTCTCTAGGAATATCCGGGAGCGGACTGGAACCAATCAAATGAATAGTACCATGGACTTGAGCAGCTAAGGCTTTGGCAATTTCTGCGGTAACCCCTCTGGCCCCACCGGTCACAATCCAACAACCATTTTTGGCAGAATGATCAAGATGCACATCGGTTCGACGTAATACTTCTTGAATGCTTCTCAAGACGCAACGCTCCCCAGCCATGTAACCAACTTCGGCTTCTCGGGACACTTGTCCCCATTCGCGAATAACGGCCCTAGAAACATCTAGCTCGGTCGAATCTACAGGCAAGTCTATGACGAACGTTTTGAGATCCCGCCCTACCATGACCGAGCGTTCCAGATACATTGCTTTCGCAAGACCTGACCAAGCTCCACAAAGATGATTCGCGGAGCCTCCCGTTAACCCTAAGTCTCCACCCAGTCGCGTCACCACGCACATTACGTGCTCTTCAGCGCTCAGTGCATCACCAAGTTTCGCAAACCATTCTTGGGCAAGCCGATAAATTGAAAGCACATCGCGATCATAGTCAAAGGCCAGCAAAGATTCCAAGATTGGTGTCGAAACCGAAGCCAAGCCCTGGCCGCAGATCACGAGATGATTGATCGTTGAGAATTCTGCCGATAGCCCTCGAAACTTGTCTAGAAGCTCCTCGCTAGAGTGCCAAGACTCGATACAAGCAACACGCCCTCCAAGCGATCGCAACTCAGCGGCCAGCGTTGCATTATTTCCGATGAGGAGCACTTGCGATCCTTTAAGCTTCACGGACCAGTTGTCCTTTTGGGCCCCTCTCGCAGCGATCATTTTTGGCACGAGCCGAGTACATACGCGATCTTGATCACCGCAAGGGGGCAGACCGTTCAAGCTTGTTCCAGCAAGTTCCAATTCCTTAACCGTGAGAAAAATACCGCTCTCTGATTCTATTTTTCTTGTGTTTTGCGCGAAGTTAGTAGTCAGGACCTGCTGTTCGCAAGTTGCTTTTTCAACCACCTCGGTGACTGGTTCTTGATTTGAAAAAAGCTCTTCAAAACGCAGGACTTCGGTCCGTCTTTCTTTCGTCATGTTTGAGTTAAAATTTATTCCGACTACCATAGCAACCGGATCGATTACGATACTCAAATTGCTTCCGGCGCCGCCTCTCTGGGCGATCGTTCTAAATTCAGAGTCCGAGGCCTTTAAGAAGGTTGGCACATCCATCGTACCGTGAGACAGAATCTCTCGCAGTTGATTTTCGAGCGGCTTGAGAAGAGGACGTGGTGAGCTTTGGGTCTCGCCAGTAAATCGCTTTTCCTCAATGACACGCGAAACAAGTAACGACTTCAAGGCGTTGATCTGTAACTTATATTGCTCTACATCTAAAGCTACCGCTTCCCCACTGCGATGGCTTAATAGCCATTTTGATCCATGGAGCAGGGATTTCTGCTTGAGGAGTCCTTGCGCTTCTTCAATATTGCGACAGTTGGCGAGACATTCCGTTAAGATGCTAGCCTGCGAAGTCTCGCGCAAACTCTGCGAGCTCTGTGTAGGTAGAGCGCAGCTAATCGCTAACCCAAATTCGTTAATACCGAGCAATCCACCAATCTGACCGTTAAGCCCGAAAACAGCATAGCGAACGCCTGCCTTCGAGATCCTAGGTTCACAATGATATATAGGTTCTTCCGTAACCAGAACATCTCGCAAGCCGTCGACCACGCCGTGCAATCCGCCCGGGACGACGAAGCTTGTTCGAGACAAGATTGCTTCATTCTCAAGGAAGTAATTCAATTGGAGAAGGGCTTGCGGCCTGACACCAACCTCTTTAGACAGAGCAACAACCAATTCTCTTCCACTCTCTTCCACATCATCCAGGTGCATCTGAGGTGCCTGGGACGTAGCGCCATGTTTTGCCCGGTACGCCCAATATCTCTGTAACGCTCTGGAGAAGCCGCGCGTGGTTTCGACATTTATGCTGTTTCGAGTGGAAAAACTCGAAAATCGGCCTGGAGATGATGAGGAAGGATCTGCGCTATCGGCAGACTTTAGGTCTGTCGCGTTTCTCATTTTTAGTCCTGTTGTCGAGGGGGCGACTGCAACCGCGATGCTCAACTGCTGCTCTTGTGCGTTGAAGGCAACGGTTCGAAGACTTTCGAAATCGCCCGTTGGTACCGGTGCCTGCGCGCAATGATCAAAAATCTCCTTGGCCGCAAGCACCGTGACTAACTGATCTTCTGCAGAAGAGCGTGGATCATCGGCGGCGACGCAAAAAATATCATCCTCGGCTTTCAAAATGCTGCGATTCAAGGCTGTTAGAACTTGATTCGGCCCAACCTCGATAAGGAATTTGACCCCTTGCTCACTTAGATCTTCTACGAGCTTCGCCCACCTTACGGGTCTCACGAATTGATCACAAAGAATCTCTGGTAGTCTAGACTTGTCATTTTCAAGTCTCTCTGTCACCGTGCTAATAAGGTCTAACTTGGGCTTATCAAAGGTAAAGCCCTCAACCAGATAAGTCATAGCTCTTCTGGCATCATCCATCAAAGGAGTGTGGAACGCGAACGGGACGGCCAGAATCTTTGTGTGGATTCGTTTGGCTTCAAGCCTTTCTCGAAAGACCGAAATATACTCTTTGGGAACGCCAATAACCGTCTGTTTCGGGGAATTACAATTTGCGATATACGCTTCAACGCCCGAATCTTCAATGATTTTCTGCGCAGTTTGGCCGTCGCAAAAGAGGCATACTAAACTTCCTGGCGTGACATGAGAATTGCTCACAGCTCGAGCTCGGCATGCCGACAACTCAAGCACACCTTGTATATCAAGGCAGCCTGCCGCGTAAATAGCTCCGTATTCCCCGAAGCTATGTCCTAGCACGATATCGGGCCGTATTCCAATTTTTTGGAGCGCTTGCGACAAGAGAATTTCGCAACCAAGAATGGCCAATTGGGTCGTCTCAAGCTCTTCTCCCAAAGCCTTGTCTTTATCGGCCACAAGCTCCCTAAAGTCAACTTTGGCGATTTTGCGAATTGTTCGATCCATTTCCTGCAATGCTTGGGCATCGACTAAGGAACTCTTCAGAAAAGACTTTAGCATTCCGGAGTATTGTGAACCCTGTCCAGAAAAAACGAAGGCCGTTTTTGCTCCTTGTAAACTACCTTTCTCGCCGAAAAAAATCCCTTGCCCGTGAAGGGTCGCAGTATTCGCTCCTTGCGACAAACCATGTTCGGCCAGAGTAATTTTCTGTTTCAGTGCCGCTGGGTTTTGAGCGACAATATTCAAGCGGAAAATGGGAGCCGAGGAAGACTGGTTTTTCCGCGATTGCCGCTCAGCTTGATCATTTTGCAACCATTGCGCTGGCGCACGGGCTGCCTGTTGTAATTGATGCAAAATGTCCGACACTGAATCAGCGGAGAATCTGAATACCGCCGGAACATCTGCAGGTTCAGCGACACATGTAACTGGAGGATTCCAAATCGTGTCGGGGATATCCTCAAGTGAATGCCGAATCTCTTCTTCTCTAGAGAGGATTGATGCCATATTGCTTAGCACAACCCCAGTCGCCACGGACTCACAAACGCTGTGGACAATAACAGAAGCAGGTTGGTTCGACTCAGGATCCCAAGCAGCGAGAGATTCGGGTGAAACTCTTAGAAGGTGTGGTAGCCGTTTCTCAGCCGCCGAATTGCAACCCGGTAATCGTCCCTCGGTTAGCGCTTTGCAAGCGCGGATAACACTTAACAAGGCGGCCGCCCCAAATGTTTCACCAATTTGTTCTTTCAAGGCGGCAATTGGCACTTTAAATCGTCGACTACAGGTCAACCCCGACTCGACTGCCTCAATCTCCGCTTGGGCATTGGAAGCACCATTCGCGTCGAGTTCCACATAAGCCAATTCGCCCGGCAAAAGTTGACGTGCTAGTGCCTGATCGAGATCTTGCAGTGCTTCATCGATTCCTTCCCGACGCACTTGTTCGATAGACCTAACTACCGCATAAACACGATTTCCATCGCGCACGGCATCTTCGAGGCGTTTTAAAACAACAACTCCTGCGCCCTCACCGGGAATAATCCCATCACAATCAAATGACGTAATATTTATCTTATCTTTTAAACTCAAATCCTTATTCCGCGCCAGAAGCTCATACTGAAACTGCCCTAAACTGCGTTGACCACATGCGCAGATCATTAAGTCAACATCTTTGGAACGGAGAGCATTGACCGATATCTGCAAAGCCGTCAAGCCAGAGGCAGCTCCACTATCGATGGAGGCTGCACCTCCCATAACATCAAAGGTTTTCGTAATTCGTGATGCAAGCGTGGAACTGGTAAAGCTACCGGTTTCATCATTGAGACTCGGGAAGCGCGACAAGAGTAAATCCTGGTAGCGATCGATCATCGCCTCGATGGCTGGTTCATCAACGCCCTCGATCTTGAGATAGCGAGAGAGAAGTTGGGAGAACTCAGGTAGGCGTAATCCCATCTGCAAAGCGTTTCCAAACTCGCCTCCGAAGACGCTACCGATTACCACTCCCGTTCGCTGACGTATCTCCGGCGACAGTTCAATACCTGTATCTTTAATCGCCTGATCGACCGCATCCAGCAGCATAAACTGTAGAGGATCAGCGTCCGCAACTTGCTTGGGTGGAACTTTATGTTTACGCCAATGGTATTCGTAGGAGGTTACAAAACCACCCACGATCCTGCTGGGCCACGAGATCGATTGATCTAGATCTTTCGGATTGAGGCGGTTCGGCAGAGGCTCACTGATATGCGTTTGGCCGTCTCGAGTGGCCTGCCAAAATTCTTCCGCCGTATGTCCACCTGGCGCAATAGCACCCAAGCCAACGATGGCAACCAAGTCTTCTGTCTTGTGCATGTCGCTAACGCTGGCCGAGGTCGCTTGCGAATAGAGTTCTCCGATCACTGCTGAAGAGCGGCCAGAGCTTGAGTGCAACAAACACTCGGAGTCTGGTTCAAAATAGCTTTTGGCTAGATCTGGCACAAACTCTTCGACAACAACATGGGAATTCAGACCACCAATACCAAATGAATTGACGCCTGCCCGGCGAGGCAGTGAATTCTTGCGTTCCCATGGCTGCAACTGTCGTGGAAGATAAAGTGGGGAAGCTTCCCAATCAATATGGGGGGTCGGCGTTCGCACATTGGCAACCGGTGGAATAGCTTGATGACGAATTGCCAAAACCACCTTAGCAAGCGCGGCTAAACCAGCCGTCTCTAACGTATGACCAATATTCGCTTTTACACTTCCCACCGGGATTTTCGGATGACCAGCCAAGTGGTTAGACAGAGCCTTGGTCAGAGCGGCCATTTCCGTAGCGTCACCGACCGCCGTACTGGTGGCATGGGCTTCAACATAGCCCAAGCGAGTTGGAGAAAGGCAGTCGCCATAAGCGCGTTGAACTGCCAGGATCTGGCCTTCTTCTCTCGGAGCCCAAAGACTTTTCCCTTTTCCATCCGAAGAATAACCAAATCCGCGAATAACGGCCAGAATCTGATCTTGATCTGTCAGGGCTTTGTCGAGCGACTTTAGCACAAGTGCTACGTATCCTTCAGCCGGAATCAAGCCGTCAGCTTGCGCATCGAACGGACGCGAACCCGTCTTGGACACACTGCCAGCTCGTGAGAAAAGAACTAAGCTATCGAATTCGACAAACGAACCACTTCCTACAATGGCTATATCAATTTCGCCTAGTGCTAACGCTTCACCCGCATAATTCAGCGCTGCTAACGATGAAGCGCAAGCTGCGTTCAAAGATAAAAAAGGCCCCTCCAGGTTAAAGCCTTTAGATATCAGTAAGGCAGCGGAAAAAGCGGCAAGACGTTCAGGCCGACATTTGTGGTTGCCCACATAGCGATTCTGAATATCGCGAGTGATACAGTTTACTACGCGTTCTTGGGCCAAAGGATCGAGAGCTGCAAACTCATCCAATTCTCGTAACCACCGCGCCGTTTGCGGAACCAACGTGCGAAACACAATCTCTCCGCATCGACCTGTTCCGCGCGTGTGACCAAGAAAAACGCCTGTTTTCCTCCCCTGAAAACTGTTTTGCGTCCAGCCCGCCGATTCGATTGCATCTTCAACAACCCCGAAAAGTTCCAAATGAGCAGGGTCCGACTCCCTGACATCCGAAACCGATAAGTTATGAAGTTTTCGCACACCTCTGTAAGGAGAAACGATACCACCTAACCGAGTCATCGTCCGCGGACGTCGCGAAGCCTCTGGGCAATAGTAAATTTCTTGATTCAGACGTTCTGAGGGGAGTTCGCTGTAGGCAGTTCGACCTGATGCAATGAGGTCCCAATACTCATTCAAGTCGCTAGCCCCCGGCAACCGACACCCCAGCCCAACAATGGCCAAGGGGAGTTGATGCGACGGCAA
>JBILTA010000736.1:0-2858 GCA_044371785.1 Pirellulaceae bacterium
TCCTGTACGTCGACGACGCATAAACAGGACCGCGCTGCCCCCAATAGATTGGGCGAACGACGCTGCGGAAATGAGAGATTTTGAAGATTTGACGAACTCATTGGATACCGACCATGTAAGAATCCTAGTAAACTAAAAGCGAATTTCTCGGGGAATCCAAACGCATTCCCAAAGACTCTATGCACTTTCCTGTACCGAAGCCAAAGAAAAGGGCTTTTTCATCCATGAACATTTCTCGAAGTAAATTTCTTCACGCCATGTTGTTGGCCTGCGCGACGCTGGCTCCATCATACCAACTTCTGCGGGCCGAAGAGAATCCACAAGCCACATCACCCGCCACAACAACTGAAGAACGTATCAGTCGCGACTTAAGTTACCTCGCCGCCGATGATCGTGAAGGGCGTGGCGTCGGTACCGATGGTATCTGGCAAGCAGGCGAATATATCGCGAAGCGTTACCAAGAACTGGGCTTCCAAACTGAACTCTTTGAGAAAACGCCTTTCCAGAATTTTAATATCTCAGGCGAAAACAAAGTGGGCGCCGCAGAACACAACCGACTTGTGTTCAAGAAAGAAGGTGGCGAAACCATCGAACTCAAACTGGGAAGTGACTTTTCTCCCTTAAGCCTCGGCAAAAACGGTAGTTTTGCCGATGGTATTGTGTTCGCCGGCTATGGTATCTCCGCCAAAGATCTCAATTACGATGATTATGCCAGTGTCGATGTCACCAACAAAATTGTCATCGTACTTCGCAAGGAACCACGCCCCAACGATCCCAATAGCCCTTTCGATGGCACTCAACCATCACAATACTCTTTCTTTACCGCCAAAGAAGCGAATGCTGCCGTGCATAAAGCGGCTGCCGTGATCTTTGTCAATGATCGCTCTACCTTAGAACAAGGCAATGCCGACAAACAAAAGCAAGTCGCCGATGCATTGACCAAGTTCGCGGATCTCAATTCGCGCTGGACCGAAGTCTTGCAGAAGAATGAGCCAGCCGAAGTGGCCAAACTGCGAGCCGAATTGAAGATGTCGATCAGTTCCTTGCAATCTGCCGAAACCAAACTGGATCAACCATCCGATCAATTGCTGGAAGTCAATGCAGCCGGTCGTGCGATGAGCCAAGACCGCGTCCCAACCTTCTCCTGCACACGCGAAGTCATCGATCGGTTGCTCAAAGCTGCACTCGGCCAATCGTTAGCTGAACTCGAAGCGGATATCGATGGAGACTTGAAGCCACGTTCTGCAGAGCTCAAAGGGTGGACCGCTGATGGCGAAACACTTGTCGAACAACAACAGATCGTAGCTCGCAACGTCATTGGTTTGTTCCCAGGTAAAGGGGATCTGGCCAAAGAAATCGTGGTGGTTGGTGCGCATTATGATCACGTCGGGATGGGTGGTGCCGGTTCGCTTGCCCCTGGAACGATCGCGGTCCACAATGGTGCTGATGACAATGCGTCCGGTACAACGACCATGTTAGAAGTCGCCCATCGCTTGTCGACTAACTCCGCCACCAATCGTCGTACACTTGTATTTATGGCCTTCAGTGGTGAAGAACGTGGCCTACTGGGCAGCGCCCATTATGTCCGTAATCCTCGCTTCCCGCTCGAAGACACCGTCGCCATGGTCAACATGGATATGGTCGGACGTATGACCGAAGATCAACTCACCATTTTTGGTACCGGTACGGCTACTGAATTTGATAGCTTAGTAGACAAGCTCAATACGAAGTACAAATTCGACTTAAACAAAGACCCCGCTGGTCGCGGTCCTAGCGATCATCAGTCATTTTTTGAAAAGAAAATCCCCGTTTTCCACTTCTTTACGGGCCTTCATAACGACTATCACCGCCCAAGCGACGATTTCGACAAAATCAACCTAAACGGTATGGTCCGCATAACCGATATGGTAACGGAGTTGGTTGAAATCTTGGTTACCCAGGACACCAAGCCTACATTTGTGGATGTACGCGGGGTAGGTAACGTGGGCAATCGACCAAGAGCCCGAGCGGTGCTGGGCGTACAACTGAAAACAGAAGCCGTAGATGGCAAATGGGGTATTCAGCAGGTGGTACCGGAAGGTGCTGCCGCAGGTGCTGGGCTCAAGCCAGACGATATTGTGATCAGCGTTGCTGGAACAGCGATTGTGGAAAGAGACGACATCACCAAAGTTCTCTCTGCAAAACGCCCTGGCGATAAGGTTGAAGTCAAATTTACCCGAGACGGACAGGAACAATCGGTTGAGGTAACTTTGGGTCGCGGATAATCGCCCCCAATTATCTCAAAAAATCGCTATTTACCTGACTGTCCAAGTTAGGCAGAATACCAGGCGCCTTGAAGCTGCAGCGTGGATGCTCAGCTTCGAGGCCCTATTTTGAGAATTATGTGACGACGGTTGCTGTCCGGTGTGGCACAACCGCAAACCGTTAACGCAACTGTAGCAAGGGAGTGCCAACTGTGCGAATCTGGAATCGTTTAGCCATTGCGGCTTTGTTTTGCCTCTTGGGAAGTCAGGTAGTTGTCGCTCAAACAACTCCTCCAGCAGGTGGCACCGCTCCACAGGCTGCCGCAACTTGGCCTGTAGCTCGTATCGCTCTGATCGATATCGGTCACATCTTCCGCAACCATCCGACCATGAAATCGGAACAGGAAGCCGTTGAAGCTCTTGCCAAAAGCTATCAGGAAGAATTGACCAAGAAGCGTCAAGAACTTATCAAGCAGTTCGAAGGCCTAAAGCAATTCAAAGATGACTCGGCTGAGTTCAAAGCGGGTGAAGAATCTTTGGCCAAAGCCGAAGCCGAATTGCAACTCGACACCGGTCGCAAAGAAAAAGAACTCGTTGAAAAGCGAGCTGAAGTTT
>JBILTA010000737.1:0-2855 GCA_044371785.1 Pirellulaceae bacterium
GGCAAATGCGATGAGACGTCTTTCCTGGACGCGACTTTCCTGCACGATATTTTCCTGCACGATCCTTTTGTTCCTATCTTCCAACGAGTTTTAACACGTCATGGCTTGGCAAAATGGATTCTCCACATGCTCACAAGCGAAATCAAGTATCTTCTATCTAGCTCAGTTCGATCGGCTCCGATTGCTATTCCTTTGACCCAGAGTAACGGTGTTTTAGCCATCGTATTTGAATGACCGGGCGGTTTCCGGACTGCGAAAGTTTCGCCCTGTAGGTGTAACCACAAAACTTAACTCAGATAAACCTAGCCGTGCCGGCCTGGCCGCCATTTGCGGAAAATGAGTTCGTTTAGAAAGCGTCGGTGGTATGTCTGGGGCGATAGTCTCTATCCAAACCCTGACAACAAGCAGCTCCATCTACGGACTAGTAGATTTCACCATCTCCTTTCCGAGAAATCCCCGATCACTTTCCAGTGTTCTCCGATCTAAAAATACAGGCAGGGTACAAGTTGAGGGTCGGTACATAAAGGTAAGGAAAATACCAACATGAGTGGAAGATCAGACATTGTTAAAGGGCGTATCAAAGAGGCTGCAGGTGCGCTGACTGGCAACGACGCGCTGCGTGATGAAGGAAAAGCCGATCAGGCAGTTGGCAAGGTGAAACGAGTCGTAGAAAAGGTAGCTGAGAACATCAAGACAACGATCGATAACGTTGTCGAGAAAACCACAAATTGATCTAGTTTTTAACCAAGAACGGACTAAAGCGATGCAAGGCTATGTGAGAAACATTGAGAGTATTGCGACGAGTAATGTCGATTTTCGACGCGTTCTTTACACAGCAAAGTACAGCCAATTAGTTGTTATGTCTCTTCTCCCTTTAGAAGAAATCGGAGAGGAGACCCACAAGCTTGATCAATTTTTTCGTGTTGAGGATGGGGCTGGTGAAGTTGTTATCGAGGGAACTCGAACGCCAATTTCAAGCGGCTTTGCGATCATCGTGCCAGCGGGTACCAAACACAACATCGTCAATAGCGGTGATGCCCCATTGAAACTTTACACACTCTACTCGCCACCCAATCACCGTGATGGTGTGGTGCACCACACTCGAGACGAAGCAACTAAAGACAACGAAAAATTTACTGGCGAAACCACAGAATAGAAGTGTCCTTTGAGCAGCTTTACAATCCGTTTGTTTCATTAGGGCTGCAAGGGTAGTAATGCAGGGGCAAATCGACGGAGATTTTGTTGAGTCGTTGCTAGGTAGGTTATTTAAAGTGCCAAGTGCCGAAGCTTCCCGCACGTTCACGCTGAATCCGATTAGGTATTGTACGGCGGACGCACAATGCCGTTGGCCCTAGGAATGGGGCATCTTTCCAAATAGTCTGATGTTATACTACCAAGTAGACGGTAGCGTGTTGGCTTGCAGAACGGCCTTTGGGATTTTCCGGCGCTTCAATAATCTAAGGCGTCGTCTTTCAACATAGTTAGCTCTATTATGCGATTGTCACATCCAGAACTACACCGAACGGATCGTATTGGCTGGCTTCGTGCAGCAGTCCTTGGTGCGAATGATGGAATTGTATCCACAGCCAGCCTTGTGGTCGGAGTCGCTGCGGCCAATACGGCCAGTAACGAGATTCTTGTTGCTGGAGTCGCCGGATTGGTCGCAGGGGCAATGTCGATGGCGGCAGGCGAATATGTTTCGGTGAGTTCGCAAGCCGACACGGAGAAGGCCGACATGGAACGCGAGAGAGCTGAGCTTGCAGCCAGCCCAGAATTAGAACTCGCCGAACTAACGGCCATCTATGAGAAGCGGGGGCTTGACCCAGATCTCGCGAAGCAAGTGGCTGACCAATTAATGAAACATGATGCATTAGGCGCTCACTCGCGAGATGAGCTTGGCATATCCGATACTCTTAGCGCTCGGCCAGTGCAGGCGGCATTCGCTTCAGCGGCCACCTTTGCCATCGGCGCTGCTATGCCCTTGCTTACAGCGATGTTAACACCGCAGCGTGCGTTAATTCCGGTGGTCGTTGCCACATCGATTCTATTTCTTGCACTGCTCGGTGGTTTCGGCGCCTATGCTGGCGGAGCCCCCTGGATCAAGGCGGCGGTGCGAGTCACGTTTTGGGGCGCATTGGCGATGGCGATTACTGCGGGTGTTGGAGCTGTTTTCGGAGCGGTGGTTTGAAAGGCTGTTGACTACGTTTGCGATATGAAATACTTCTTTGTCTGGCAAACATGCGGTGTTGAGTTTTCTGACAGTTTTGGTCGATGCCGAAGTTATACAATTGCAGATATAAGCGGCAAAAGCCGACAGAGGATAACGCATAAGTTGTCCCAATCACTATTGCGAACGACACGCAGGACGTAAGGTCATTGTCCTCAATTCTGGCAAAAAGTTGCTAGATTAAATCCAGCATTTCTTTAGCAGCTAGGATTTCATAAGTTGTGTCAGGACTCCATAGCCTAGAAGCGTAACGCCAAGGAGTGGCCGATATAGAGCTCGCAATGGAGAGAATCCGAGGTACTTTCCCAACGGTGAAAATGGCAATCCAATACCCACCATTACGACAACGGCAGACATCACGGCCAAGGGCCAGGACGAGCGACTTTGCAGAAAGGGGATCTTGTTGGTACGGATGATGTGCATGATTAGTGTTTGTGTGAGCAAACTCTCTACGAACCTGCCGGTTTGAAATAAGCTCGCGCTCGGAGCTGTTAGCTCGGGTGTGCTTGTGTTCCAACAGCCGAAGACGTAAAGCATTATGAAGTAAGTTGAGAAGTCAAATATTGATGAACATGGTCCGATGAAAACGATGAAGCGTGTTAGTTGGCGTATGTCCCATGGCCTTGGC
>JBILTA010000738.1:0-2852 GCA_044371785.1 Pirellulaceae bacterium
TTTTTTGTTGAGTGAGTTCGTGTTAGTGCTCGTGCTCGGCGCAAAAGCAACCAGTATCGTTGAGCGATATCTCGGCGGAGATCGCATTCGAGCACGGGCACCGCACCGCACCGCTGAGCATGAGCATGGACATCGCGGGACGCTACTGTTCTACGACTTGATATCGACTAATGGAGTAGCGATTCCCATTTCGTCCACTTGCCATGGGATCCAGACCAGCGCGAGTCGATTCAGGCGAATGTCCGATTTTTTGCTGGGGATATCGATCGTTTCCAGTTCAAGCGAGTGGGCGTTGAGTTTGTTCTCGATCTCATCGACTTCGTTTTGGAATTGCTGTGATAGTTCGTCGTATTGTTGTTGCAGTGATTCGAGGCTTTCTTCGGCCCGGGCTACGTCGCCTTGTTTTTGTGCAGTTCGTCCCAACGTTTTTGCCGCGGTGCCTGCTTTAGAGAGATTGGTTTTGCTGGCAAGTTTATTGCCGAGCACTGCGCCCAGAAGCGATGTTCCAATATTTAGAATCGATTCAAGTTTATGGCGTTTAGCGACTTCCGCTTTTTGTTGGACACGTTGTTCGGCGGTCTGGATTCGGTTCTTAAGGGATTGCAGTTTCGTACTGAATTTGTTTTTTAGTTTTTCGATTTCGGTGTCGCGAAGTTCGCGAGCTGCGATATCGAGTGCGACGCGGAAGTCAGCTTCGCTTTCTCCGGGTGAGCTCGTTTTATTGAGTGCTTTGCAGAAGAATAGGTTTAGCGATTCGTGTCGATATAGGTAATTTTTGAATTCGGTTTCGAGCTTCTTGAATCCAGCAGCGTTCACTGCGCCATCGGGCAGTACGGAGAAGGCGACCCCCGCTTCTGCTTGTGTTCCCAATTGAAGTTGACCATCGCCCAATGACTCGGCTCCTTCCCAGGGGCTATCGGCAAGTTCATTATCGAGTCGGATCATAAATGAATAGTCTTGCCATAAATCGACTTTGCTTGTGGCCTTTACAAAGTGTTGGCTGGCTTGTCCCAGGATCGTGGGGCGATAGACGATTTTGGTCGCGTTGCGTGCCAAGCGGCTCGGAACCCAGAACAGCTCCACGACTCCGTTTGGAATCATGGGGCGTGAGTCGCCAGATGTATTGACATTAAAACTCGACTTAGGTTTTTCGATGTCACGGTTTTCGGCTGCCGTGGTACGGTTCTTCATCAATGTTTGGATTTGTTGTCGGCTCAATGGGCCGCGTAGGTAGGATAATGCCCAGCGTGACTGAAAGACGCTGGGTGAATCGTCGTGAACATTGTTGAGTAAGAAAACGCGATTACCGAGCGAAGAGAGTAACTGATCCATTTGGCCACGATCAAAGGTAGAGCCCGATTGAAGTGCGGCGCCTTCGAGTCCATCGAGAACACGCAACTTGTCCCGTTCTGTTTGCAATCGCCCCAAAAACCATGTCCCGATGTTGGATAAGCCTTTGTAGTCCAGGTCGACTGGGTTTTGTGTGGCCAACACAATGCCAAGTCCATAGGCCCGCGCTTGCTTCAACAGAGTGAGCATGGGTTGTTTGGTTGGTGGTTTAGCGTTGGGTGGGAAGTAGCCGAAGACTTCGTCCATGTAGAAGAGGGCTCGTAAGCTGCTGGTGCCTGGTTGGCTGCGCATCCAAGTGAGTAGCTCACCGAGGAGTAGGGTGACAAAGAACATTCGTTCGGCATCATTGAGATGCGCGATGGAAAGGATCGATAGTCTTGGACGACCATCAGCGGTGTAGAGTAGTCGTTTGATGTCGAGCGGTTCACCTTCGAGCCAATTGGCAAAAGTGGGAGAGGCTAAAAGGTTGTTGATGCTCATGGCCAGCTTCGCTCTGGCATCGGCGCTCATGAAGGAGTCGAGTTCCAGCATTCCGACGCGTTGGAATGGAGGGGATTGGATTTGGCGGATGAGTTCAGGAAGGCTCAGGTCTTGGCCAGCCCGCCATGCTTTGTCGAGGATATTGGCTAGTAGGATATGGTCTTGGCTCGACAACGGATCGGCATCTTTGCCTAAAAGCGTCAAAATGCCGGAGACCGAGCTATTGATTCGTTCTCTGAAGGTTTCTGCATCGTCGATTACTTCGCTGCTTGGTGCGTCAAGGCTGCGCAAGATTGTTAGAGGCAAGCCCGCGTTGCTACCTGGGGTATAGATGGCGATGTCGACGCTGTCGCGGAAGCGGGCGATGCGATCGGGTTGTTGGTCCCATTGGGCTAGTCCCTCTTTCCAGCGCGAGGCGGTTTTTTCGGCGAACTGTTGTGGCGTCATCCCTTGGCGTGTAGCTTCTGCAGAGTCGACCCATGGTTCGAAATCTTGTGGGGCAAGATTGGGAAACGTTAGTAACAAATTGCCAAGGTCACCTTTAGGGTCAACAATGATGGCGGGGATACCATCAATAGCAGCTTCTTCAAGCAGAGCGAGGCACAATCCCGTTTTTCCGGACCCAGTCATGCCAACACAGAGGGCATGAGTGGTAAGGTCCTTAGAATCGTACATGGTCAGTTCATCTTGGACCGTGCGGCTGGATACATCATATTTTTTACCGAGGTAAAACGAACCCAGTTTTTCGTACGGAGGTAATGTGCTCATGGGTGATGGTAGTTTGGTGGTAGTAGAGAGGTATTGGCGATCGGAAATGCAGCAGACAAAATAACACGCCGTTAAGAGTTTCGGCTATAGGTTGTTTGGAAGGTAGTGGAGTTGTTTGAATCCGAAGCGAAAGAGGTTGCCGTGTGAGCCTTGTACAGCGTATGATTCAGGGCGAAGGTGCTGTCGAGCGACGTTGAAGTTCCTCTGGCGAAGAAATCTCTGGAGATAGCAAAGAAATCTCTGGAGAAAATGGA
>JBILTA010000740.1:0-2845 GCA_044371785.1 Pirellulaceae bacterium
GCGATTAAGCGATAAGAGTCCAGATCGTTGTCATCTATTGAAGTGGTGAGTGATTCGCATCGTCGAAACTTTCGCGATTTTCGTGACTTTCGCGGTTCATAAAGAATGGACTCACTGTTGGCGGAAAACGTAAGACGTTGGTCATGCTCGAAATAAGTGGCTTTACACAATAAGATCTATCAGGTTAGCAGTGACGTCTGTTATGCTGAGCGGTACCAGACACAAAAGCCAGAACTATGGCATGCATCAAAGTCGCCGTTGATGCTTTAACAGAAGGACAGCATCACTCTGCGACTTGATGATGCTCACCGTTCGTCGAGTAGAAACCCGGTTCGAAATGGTCGCCACTGCTCGAAAGTTCGTGGATGGAGAAATTCACTTCTCGGCTCTCGTCGATCCCATCGCATGATGTAAATGGTGGTTTCGGGTAAACGGCGAACATTCTGCAATAAACGTTCTTACAAAGCGATGGGAGTCGCTGGTGGATCGGACATGGAATGAATATGGACAACATGCAAATTCGTTGACGGTAGACGAAATGCGGCAAGAATTACTTCGGGATATCGAGGCCTGGCACCTGTTTACATTCGGCTTGCCAGTCGACGTTCGATGCCCGCAATGCGGCAGCGCGGTCGTGAAATCCATGTCACACGCGTCCGCCGCATGAACTTGGGCGTTATGCACTTCAGTGCAAGGTGAAATTTGGATTGTCTGGGGCAATCTGCTAGAATCTATTCCGGAGGAAATGCTATGCCGATCGAATTGCCACTTAATACAATGTCTGTCGAAGAGAAAGTCCAACTGCTTGAGCAGGTTTGGGACAATCTTTGTCGTCAATCGGGTGATGTCCGCTCTCCAGAATGGCATGCCGCGATTTTGAACGAGCGAAAAAGACAAATTGAAAATGGAACGATGACGGTTTCGCCCTGGTCTGAGGCCAAGGAACGACTGCAGAAGCTTGGAAAATGAAAATCGAGATTTCTCCGGTGCGGAAGCCGATGTCGCTGATGGCTACTGGTTCTACGAGCGTCAAAGTATTGGGCTTGGAGACTATTTTCGCAGTTGTATCTTCGTTGACATTGAGTCGCTAAGATACTTTGGGGGAATCCATGAAATTGAATATGGATTCCATCGATCTCTTTCGAAACGATTTCCTTTTGGCATTTATTACTCCGTTGCCGGTGATTGTATTACGGTCGTTGCCATTCTCGATCTTCGACGCGAACCGCTCTGGATACGCGAATCCCTCGACAACCGGGGGTAGGCAGAACAAAAATCGCACGCGAGTTGCGGATCGCGCGTTGCATGATGGTAAGTCACTTCGCCGCAACCCCGTGATTTCAGACGTTCTGGCAAACAAGCCGAATTTTGAACTTCCTCGTGCTCAGCGCCGCGGTGCTCGTGCTTGAATGGACTGTAATGTGCAACCCAAACATTGAACATGGAAAACTGGTCGGTTATGCAGGTTACTAATTAGTGAAGATTAGTGCCCATTAGTGTTCCCTTTCCCCCGTGCTGAAGAAGAGTGAGGAACACTAATCGCCACTAATTCTCACTAATCTCAGGGCGTTGCTCTGCCCGTAATGAACTACTTATGTGGTTTAAGGCCCGCTCGTTAAAATGAATGGAAGTGGTAAGTGATTAGCATCGTTGAAGCTTTCGTGCTTTTCGTGCCTTTCGTGGTCGACAAATAATGGGCTCACTGTTGGTGTAAAACCAAGTCGTCGGTCATGCTCGAAATCAGGGGCTTTACGCTGTAGAATCTAAACGCGTTAGAAGTAATGTCTGTCAGGTCGAGCGGTACCGGACACGATAGCCAGAACTATGGCAGGCACCAAAGTCGCCATTGGTGCTTTAACAGAATGGCAGCATCACTCGGCGACTTAGTGATGCCCATCGTTCTGGCATCCGGAATCCAATACTCCACGACGTTCTGATCACCCTGAAACGTTTCAACGTTGAACGGCACATTGACGTCGACCGAGATGTCGGTAGCGCATTTGAGTTGGCAAAAAAATGGTGGGCAGAAAAATAGAGCCATGAGCCCCCAAGTCTTCCATTTTTTTGCCCACCATTTTTCTGCCCCTCTATCTCTAATCTCAAGTTGCGTTTCGTTTAATGAAGCGATAAGAGTCGAGAGCGTTGTAATTTGTGGAAGTGGTGAGTGATTCGTATCGTCGAAACTTTCGCGATTTTCGTGACTTTCGCGGTTCATAAAGAATGGGCTCACTGTTGGCGTAAAACGTAAGGCGTTGGTCACGCTCGAAATAAGTGGCTTTACACTTTAAGATCTATCAGGTTAGCAGTGACGTCTGTTATGCTGAACGGTACCGAACACAAAAGCCAGAACTATGGCATGCATCAAAGTCGCCGTTGATGCTTTCACAGAAGGACAGCATCACTCGGCGACTTGGTGATGCCCATCGTTCTGTCGCTGAATAAACGCATGGTCAAACTCGCATTGCTTCCACTGCTTTTCTTGATTGCCTGCCTTTTCGCTGGCATCTATGGAGCTGTGCACAACCAAATCACATACACCGTTTCCCCGGAATATTTCACGCAATTCAAGTTTCACCAATTCCGCATCAGCGAGAGCATTCCCGATCGTATTGGTGCCGCGATTGTCGGGTGGAATGCGGCATGGTGGATGGGTATCGTGATTGGAATGATCTTAATCCCGTTTGGATTGTTGATCCGTGGCAGCGCGAATTATTTTTGGACAATGATCCGCGTGTTTGGTGTCGTTGCTGTAACAACACTGATCGTCGGACTCACTGCATTAGCTATCGCATTCGTCGTTGTCGACACTGAGGTCGCTGGCGAAATAAGTAGGTACGGCAACGAA
>JBILTA010000739.1:0-2845 GCA_044371785.1 Pirellulaceae bacterium
ACGCGTGTAGCTCGGCAGTCCCCTGCCGAGCAGCCGCCCAGAACAAGCTTTACTACAGGCGAAACACGTTCGCGCCGTGTGATGGTATCTGTGAAATACACGGCAGCGAACAGCCGTGCTACTTTCTCCCTGTCACCACTATCGACGAATGTCGGTTGCAGGAGCGGCACCAGCGGGAGCTTCCGCTGTCTGTGTTGGAGGCGTAGTGGTTGGCTGCTGCACGCCTTCGAGCTTCGCCTTCATATCAGCTCCGTTTTCGAAATCAACAACCATCGGCGGTTGATCTTCGCTGAGTTCGAACGCGAAGCCTGCGATCTTCCAGCCTTCACCTTCTAACCGCATGGCCCACACGATTTCCCAAGGCTTGGTCTCTTGACCGTTGCCGGTTGGTTCGTTCAAAATGCTTTCTACATAGGCCGAATCTTTGTCGTTATCGAGGAAACTGACCCGACCTACTTGATACGTTGCGGTAGGCGATCCTGGTGGTTGGACGACTAGTTCATATTTGGCCAATTCTTCCCGAGCTTTGGTGGTCAGCAACCCGGCTGTTTGCACTTCATCGCCTCGTCGCATGCTGTCGAAAAACAATGCCACCACTTCGTTGGGAGGCATGACGTTGCCGGCCATGGCTGGTGTTGCCCCAGCCTGCGAAGGTTCGACAACTTTAGGTTCCCCTACTGCTGCACTTCCTTCTACAGGTGCAGATTTTGCACCCGATTCAGGAGCGCTGTTGCCACCGCATCCCACTGCCCAGAAAGTACCCAACAACATTACCAAACCAAACAGCTTACGCATTGTTATCACATCCTCGTGATCGAAAACTTATCTCTTCCCTGTACCACACCCGCACGTATTCGCACAGGAACTCATCTCATAACTGAACTGCTACCAATTTACTCAAACACCGTCCAGATCGAAATCACTCCGGTGCTCTTAACTATTCTCTTGTGATCTCTGTCAACGGCTTAGCGCCTGGAATGTCCTCAGGCCACTTGGTCCATATCGGCATCTCTTCCATCGCCTTATCCTGAATTTCCTTGACCAGCCGCTCGCGCTTTTCTTTTTGTAAGCGTTCTTTTAAATCCTTCTGGGCATTCTCGAAAGAAACCTTGTGAGCTTCTTCGCGCTCTAGAACTTCGATGATATGAAACCCCATCTCATCTTCGATAATGCTGCTCAAGCCTCGTAAGCCAATCGAGAAAATGGCCTTATCAAGCTTCTCCGATTTCAGGCTTCCTTGAACCGTCCAATCGTGAACACCACCCTCATCCGCCGTAAAGCCTTCCGAACTTTGCTTGGCCACAGCCTCAAAAGAAGCACCTCCCAAGAAGATCGAATTGCCCATATCTACAATTTTCCGCTCTGCTTCCGCGCGATCATCATGCTTGTCAAAGCGAACCGTTAACTGCCTCCATCGAGCCCGAGCGGGCCGTTCCCAATCATCCGGCTTACCGTCATATTCGGTTCGTAATTCGGCTAATATAATCTTAGGCTGCTCTGGAACCTTCATCGCGATAACCTGCTGAGCCATCACGTTTTCGATAAACTGCTTTTCCATCACCGCCACAGAAAAGCCCTTCTCCTTGAGCTTCGACTCAAGCCCCAATAAGTCATCGACCTTATTGGACTCCAACATCTGCGGCACACGTTGCTCGTAGAATATCTTGCGACCCTTGGCCATTGCATTGCGTTTGGCATCATCTTGCTGAGCAAGGGTCATCCCCTTACCACCCATCTCCTTGAAGAACTGGAGATACATGACTTTTGTTGGGATATATGCCTTAAGTGCGGGGCGAATATACTCGCGTCGCATCTTAGCCAATTGCTCCTTGGGCATCTTGTCGGCGTATTCCATCAAAATGCTGTCAACGATAGGAAACATTTCGCCCGCTAAAATATGATCAGGCCCTACCACCGCAATCAATTCGCCAGCTTCGAAATTGACGCCACCTGCATTCGATGAAGCATCCGGTGACGTAAAGCCAACCTGAGATACTGGTGCGCCACCAAATTGATTTGGATTCGTCCTTGGTGGCTGTGCCGCCGAGTCGCTCGCGCACATTCCAAGAACCATCATGCACAAAAAAAATGGCACGACTGCCAAGCAACTTGTGCGATAGCGATTTAAGTTTGTGTACATCCAGTTCATGATCGCATCCATGCATTGCGAACCGAATCAACCACCATCCCAACGGTAATGGTTCTCTTGCGCCGGCACATACCACTCTACCAAGAGAGACTGGAGTTTAGAGGATGAGCGGGTTTGATCGCAATAGCATTTAAGCTCATTTGCGAGCAAACATCTAATCCATCCCTCCGCCTAATCTATTCTTCGATTCGTCACCGTTTAGCATTTGATAGAATCTTGAGTAGACGACCGTTTTTGTAAGGCTACTTACGTGCGCCGCAATGATAGCATTAGCAGGTACTGTCATTGACTGCATTGGCAAGGTAAGTGAAACGAGTTCATCTTTACCGAACTTCCAGCGATTACCTCTCCTTTTGTTGACGCGTATCAAAGGCCTAACACCTAAATCGCGTTTCACAACTCAGAGAGTTCCCACTCGTGGAGTCCACGGCCTGTGGTACCTAGTCGTTCAGTCAAACCTTCGCCAGGATACGTTTTGCAAGCCCGGATTTCACTCGGGTTGCAACGCGATAGAGTGAGTGAACAATAACTGATTGAAATCTTTAGAAAGAATGCCCCGTGACACACATTCTACATCTAGAACCTACTCGAAGATCTTACGAGCGATCGAAAGCCAATCGACTTTCTCACTACGTTTGTATCCAGTAAAGAAATAGGCTTTTTGGTGATCGACGATTCGCAAAGCGTCTTTTCGGC
>JBILTA010000741.1:0-2844 GCA_044371785.1 Pirellulaceae bacterium
CACGCCCCTCTGGAGAGGGGAATTCGCCGGGAGTACCTATTGGACCTGCCAGTTTGGCAGTCCCCTGAGTCGCTACAGTTGGCCCTGTTACGCGATTCTTCGCGAAATAGGCACAATGCTCGAACGCGGTGCTCTGCGCGCGTCAGGCGCAAACGTAGGCGGTTGAGCGAGAAGCTGGTAAGCAGGCTTGCAAGCAAGTGTGACGGATGCGTCCGAAAGAGAAGCTTCCAGAGTGCGACACTTCGAGACTCAAGTGAGCACCCACTTAGCCCCGAACCATGGGTCGCAATTGGCCCATCATTCAACCAAGTGCGCAGGGTTGCTGGGGGTATTTTGGTTAATTCCCATGCGCGTACGCGCATGGAAGATAATGAAATAACCCCTCGCAACCCTGCGCAGTCAACGAAAACACAGTGTTTTTGGGTGTTTTTGAACATGACGTTTTTACTCGTTTTCATCCTGTTTTTCATCAAATCCTGCTTCCACTTTTGATAGCGCGCAGCCCTCGAAGACGCGCTTGTTTCGGAGGCGTCCGAATGTGCGAGTCTCGCAGTTAAATCGAGACTGCATGGCGATCGAAAATCGCGTTTGAGATTGCTGCCCACCCCAGTTGCGATAAGCCTCAAAGAGCTCCGATGAGGCAACCACAAGTTCCGGTGAAACCTCACAGCAGTCGGCAATGAAGCGACCTAGTTCATCTGCGCTTCCGCGATACGTTGCCGTCTCGCTAATGACCGATTGAGGCTCTATAAAGCCGTTATTGCGCCAGTCTTGAAACCCTTCTATGAGCCAATTAAGGATTCCCGGCCCCTCTTCGCTAATGAGCAGTTTGTGGTAGTCAGGGATGGGCTTTGTTACCTGCCGAAGGTCTACTCTGAAGGGAATAAGCTTGATGCGACGCCAGATACCTTCATCTGTGCCATTGATTTGCGGCAGATGATTTGTGCTTAGCCAAAACTTGTGCGTCCGCCGAAAACTCCAATAATCCTCACGCATCCGTCTTGCGGTGATCTGTTCATCGCCTGTTAATTCCTTGACCCGAGCCTCGCGGAGCTTGGAACCTTCATCGGGCTCGCTGATGGCAACCAGACGCCTTTGATACAGCGATGCAATGATCGTGTCGTGTTCATTGGTCGTACCAAGCAGCAACTTGCTGGGTGCCAACATGGCATAGTCGCCCAGCAATTCGACAATGGCATTCCAGAGCGTTGACTTGCCATTGGCACCCGAGCCATAGCAGATTGGAAGAATATGCTCGCCGACATCCCCCGAGCATGAATAACCTAGCAGTGCTTGGATGTATCGCTTGGCTTCATCGTCGCTTCCAAATATCAGATCAATGAATGCCCGCCACTTTGGACATGACGCTTTGGGATCGTATGCAACGTTAGCGATTTGTGTAATGGCATCCGTCTGGCGATGATCACGAAACTCCGATGTGTATAAATCAAGAGTTCCGTTTTGCAGATTCAGAAAATAGGTGTTCTGATTCAATAGCTCGTGATCGATCGTCGTTCGTCCATCGCACCGAGCTAGCGATACGACGTTCTCGATCGTGGTCTTGCGATTGGCTCGTCGGCAGAATTCAGCCCATTTCTCTTGCTGCTCCTCGCTTTGAATACCTCGCATCCTGTCCCAGTAATTGCGAACCAACCTGCGTGCCAATCGAGTCGTTCGACTTTGATCGATATCGATCTTCCATCGCTTTGAGTCCCAGGCGAGCCATTTCTTCCAAGATGGCACATATCGCAAGATGGTTTGATTGCCGTCGATGAATTCCACGGCCATAGCGTTTTCAGTCTGATCGCTTCTGAAATCCCAATCGATGTCTGTGTTTGGGAAACCAATTTTCTTAGGAATCTGGCTTGGTGGCTTGGGAGCAACAGGCCGCTTTTTCGTCGGATCGTACTGTTTGGTGACCCTCTTTAACGCGTTGGCGATCGTCCGCTGTCCGTAGGTTTCATTGCCGTGTTTTTGATCCCATTTATCACGCATCAACTGTGAACGTCTAAAGATCCGGTCGATCTGAGCGGCATCTTTGGTGAAGTAGGCCAGGGTAAAGACCACCGAAGAGTCCGCCTCACTGGCTGAATTGAAATGCAGGTTCCAGTCGCCATTCCACAGCGATTGAAACTTCGCGCCCGACGATCGACGTCGGAATGCCAGATTGATGATCTGGTCGTCGCTTAGACAAACCGAACCACTATCGCTTGGCTGGGGATCTCGACTGGCCGAGGGGGTTGCACTAGTGCCGGGCTCATCGTTGCCGAACACCTGGGCATAAACAGCGTCTAGGGATTCTTGCCGAACATTCACCTCGCTGGGAGCATTAGCGATGCGATTCCCGGTGACTGTGAAAAACCGATCGCGATCATAGATCTCGACTTCACCATCGTGATAGGCCTTGCGGCAGCGGGAGCCTGGCTTACTGGCTTTGATGAATACCTTCAAACCCAAGCCAGAGGGACTGATCTCGGTGTAACTGTCGAGTCGATCGACGATCTTCTGCGCCCAGGGTTTCAACTCTCCGGTGGACTCGTTGATGGAATCATCTAGGTCCACACCGCAGTATGGATCATCGAGGGAGAATACAAAGCCAACGCCGGCAAGAGACTTATTACGCTCGCAGGCTTGCATCGCCTCTGAGAATGTTCCCCAGGTGGACGGGTCAGTCGAAGAGGCAAGCCCCCCATTGTGTGGATTAATGGGGGCTTTGGTCGGCTTGCCACCTCGCTCGACATACTTCCAAGCGACCCACTGATGACAATCACGGATGCTCGCTGGGCAATTTCGTTCAATAGTTTCACTCAAATTGACACCTCCATGGCTTCGACAGGCGCTTTG
>JBILTA010000742.1:0-2842 GCA_044371785.1 Pirellulaceae bacterium
AGCCGATCCATGCTTAAGCGATGTAGTTGCCGTAGTGCTCGATGAGTTTCATGAACGAAGGCTCGACACTGATTTGCTATTGGGGATGCTACGTCGGGTACAAGAATCCGTTCGTCCCGATTTGCGGGTCGTGGTCATGTCTGCCACCTTAGACGCCGAGCCCGTTGCCAATTTTCTTCAGCCTGCTCGCATCATCACTTCACAAGGAAGAGCCTTTCCTGTTGATGTTCGACATGCACGTTTCAGTGAAAAAACACAATGGCTTGATCAACTGGCAGCAACCACCACCGAAGCCGTACAACGGCATGCAGGTGATACGCTAGTATTTCTGCCAGGAGTTGGCGAGATACATCGCTTACAGCAAATGCTCGCGACTCGTTTACCGCGCAGTGATTTCGATCTGTTGCCACTTTACGCGGATCTCCCGGTCGAGCAACAAGATCTCGCTTTACGCAAATCGCAGCGTCGCAAAATTGTGTTGTCCACCAACGTGGCGGAAACTTCGATTACGATCGACGGTATTGTAACCGTTGTTGATTGTGGATTGGCTCGTGTGCTGCGACATGATCCCGACGTGGGACTGGATAAACTTCAGCTCGAACCGATCTCACAAGCCTCTGCCGCACAGCGAGCAGGTCGAGCAGGGCGAACTGCACCTGGCGTCTGTTATCGCATTTGGGATGAAGCAACCCAGCGCACTCGTCCTGCCTTTACTCAGCCAGAAGTGCAACGTATCGATCTAGCCACGGCCGTATTGCAGCTTTTGTGTTGGGGCGAACGCGATATTCTGGCTTTTCCCTGGTTCGAGAAGCCACGAGAGGAGGCCGTGTTGCAAGCGCTTCAAACGCTTCGTTTGTTGGGGGCTGTGGAGCGAGACGAAATCACCAGGTTAGGCCAGCAAATGGCCGCCTTGCCACTCCATCCACGATTGGCTCGCTTGTTAATCGAATCGGATAAGCTTGGTGGACTAAGGCAAGCCGCGATTGCGGCCGCAATTCTCTCGGAACGCGATCCCATCCAGCGTCGCTTAGCTCGCTCAGCTTCTCCTGGTCGAGGTGCACCACCGACTCGCCAAACCATCCGCTCTCAATGCGATTTACTGGATCGTGTTGAAGCGATTCAAGAATATCAGCGCTCAGGACGCGATGACTTTGAAATTGGGCCATTGCATCATGGTGCAGCACAACAAGTGCTGCGAGCTGCCGATCAATTGGAGCGAAGTTGTCGTTACGAGAATACTCAGCATGATCCCGATATTCACGTCGGGCGAGAATACTTGGGACCCGCATTGATTGCCGCATTTCCTGATCGCATTGCAAAACGCCGTGATGCAGGTAAAGCCCGTGGCTTGATGGTTGGCGGCAGAGGGGTCCGTGTCAGCGATGAATCCAACGTGCAAGATGCAGAGTTGTTTCTTTGTCTGCAAGTCAGTGGCGAATACCAAGGTGATGCTTTAGCGCGAATCGTCTCGGCCGTCGAGCCGCAATGGCTAGTCGGGCCATCACTACAAGATAAAGACGAACTGCTCTATCATCCAAGTCAGAAGCAAGTGGTAGCTCGTAGACGACGCTATTGGAATGATCTCTTGATCCAAGAGACCCCCATCGCAGCCGAAGATACAGAGGCAGTTGCCGACTTGTTGTTCCAACATGCCACTGCTGAATTTGATGTTTTATTTCCAAAAGATGACGAAGTGATTGGTGGTTGGTTAGCTCGTGTGCGCTGCTTGCATCAATGGATGCCCGAATTGCAACTACCAGCCTTCGACCGCTCAAGTATTCTGGAAGTGCTCAAAACACTCTGTTATGGTCGGCGGAGTCTGGCTGAACTGCGATCCGCACCATGGCGCGAGGCATTGGAAAGTGCGTTGACGGGGGAGCAACTGAACGCCTTGCAAAAACATGCTCCAGAACGCATGCAATTACCCAAAGGCCATCGCGTTAAAGTTGCTTATGAAGAAGGCAAGCCACCCGTGTTGGCGGCGCGGATTCAAGATTTCTTCGGTTGGAGTGAAACACCGCGCATTGCGGGTGGCAAAGTTCGCTTGCAGTTGCATCTGCTCGCTCCCAATCAACGGTGTCAGCAGATAACCGAGGACCTGGCGAGTTTTTGGAAGAACACCTACGAAACAGTTCGTAAAGAGCTGAAGCGACGTTATCCGAAGCACTCCTGGCCTGAAAACCCATTGGTTGTGGAGGCCTCAGACGGTGCTGGCGGGGGAACGAAACCTCGCAAGTAATTCCACGACGAGTACAGAAATCACTGTGACCGCGGCTCCAAAAATGAGCCACAGGGTGGGAAGATGCGCTTGCTCTTCGACACCAATTCCCCACTCCTTCAGAGTGTCAGCGTAATAGGCTGTCATCAGCAGCAATCCATTGTGTGCTGCATGGAGTAATACGCCAGGCCATAACGATTGAGTTCTAAATGCCAACCAACCTAGAAAGATTCCCATCAGGGTGGTCGGCAGGAATCGCTCGATTGCCAATACGCTTCCCGTAACGACATGGAATAAGCCAAATAGAATTGCCGAAACAAGAATCGCACCTGGACGACTCAATTGGTTCAAGGAGCTGAATACAAACCCTCTGAAGAAAAATTCTTCAAATAGGGCTGGAGTCAAAGCGAAGGAAAGAAGCACGAGCCAGGGCGAGATTGTTCGGAATTGAATAATCAACGCTTGGGCTGCTTGAACTTGTTCGTCACGCAGAGTTTGAATGCCCAACCATCGGCTGGCAAGGAAAAGTTCGTGTGCTGCCATCCACAAGCTTGTTGCAAGTGCTAACGCAGCCAGCATAAACATCGGTGTCAATGTCGCTCTCGGCAGCGTCAACCGGAAGGT
>JBILTA010000161.1:0-9231 GCA_044371785.1 Pirellulaceae bacterium
AAAAGTAGCTTTTACGTTTTAATCGAGCGAATGTAGGACGGCAGTCCCCTGCCGTCTTAACTGCCAAGACAAGTCTTCTACGCAAGCCCAGCTCCGCATGCGCGGGTGAATGTAGGACGGCAGTCCCCTGCCGTCCTGACAGCCGAGACAATTCTTCTAAGCAAGCCCAGCTCCGCATGCGCGGGTGAATGTAGGACGGCAGTCCCCTGCCGTCCTGACAGCCGAGACAAGTCTTCTAAGCAAGCCCAACTCCGCATGCGCGGTTGAGAGATTGTATCGGGCGCATGCACGGCAGAGGACTGCCGTGCTACAACGACTGCCGTGCTACAACGACTGCCGTGCTACTTCAGGCTTACTTCTTTGCCGCCGTTTTTGAGGCTTTCTTCAGCGGCAGACATGAACTTATAGATTTCTAGCGATTCTTCAGGGCTCACGGGAGTCTCGCCTGTGCGAAAGAACTTTACGATCTCAACCACTAACGGCTTGTAACCATCAAAGTTACCCACCTCAAACTCGCCTTTGTCCGTCGTGATTTTGCCAACATACCCTGAGCCTTCACGGAATTCGCCGATACGTCCATCGCTCCAAACACCACGGGCTACAATCTTACCATCCACCTTTTCACACGTTACTTTTTCACAGCCGGACCCCATCACGGTGAAGAGTGATTCAACGCCATGTATCCCGTACCAATACAACAATGGATGGGTTTCCTCGATACTTGCAGGACTTGTGGTCCAAGCCGATTTGATTTTGCCGAACTCTCCAGCTCGAGCCGCTTGATTCGTTTTGGAAAAACGGAGAGCGGATGAAGTGAAAAACGGTACCTTCGTTTCTTTCGAGAGCTCGAACATTTTCGTCGCATCACTCAATGAGGCTGCAACAGGTTTATCAACAAAAGTTCGCTTGCCCGCTTTTAGGCAAGGCGTCAGCTGTTGCAAATGGGGACGACCATCGTTGGTTTCCAACAACACAGCATCACATTTCTTTAGTAATTCGTCGATCGAGTCGACGACTTCGACTCCCAGGGCTTTAATCTTCTCGGTGTAGCCGGGAATTCTCTCAACACTCGATTTGATATCGGCACTGCCATGCGGGTAGGCAACTACGACGCGGCAATTCACGAGAGCTGGATCTGGAACTTTGGCGTTAAGCGATTCTGCAAACGCGATGGAATGTGAAGTGTCTAGACCAATGATGCCAACTTTAATCACCGTCGCGTCATGGGTCGTGGGTGACTGACCGCTGCAAAAGTTGCCCAAAGTGGTTAACGCAACAGTGAACAAAAACGCCAACTTTGCCAAGTTAGCGAAACTAGGGAAGCTGAATTTACTTAAGGAGAGGTGGGACATAGGGCTAGCTCGTGGTACAAAGGAGGTGAGAATAGAGATGCGGTGGCGAGTACGCACATATCCGCCGCGTCAGGGTTGTAGAATGTGCATGATGAACCAATTTGGTCGACGACGCAAGCAATGGCAAAATTTGAACACGTCCGGCATCGCCCCCCATCGGTTTTGGAGCGCCCGCGTGAGCTGGTTCTGGCGCTTGCGCCAATGCGAAGTAATGTGAACCTGAGCCGCATTGTTCGTTTGGCAGGTTGTTCGGGTATCCAGCAAATCATTCAAATTGGCCCGGGCAAAGTAGATAAAGAAATCGCTCGCGATGCAATTGAAGTGGTGCAAGTGGATCAGCGACGGTCGTTGCCGCCGGTATTGCAAAAGTTTAAACAGGATGGATACACGATCATCGGGTTGGAGCAAACCACCGATTCGGAGTGTCTGTACGAGTTTGAGTTTCCGCGACGTTGTGTGTTAGTGATCGGCAATGAGCGCGATGGATTAACGGATGATGTTTTGGAGGAACTGGATCGGGTGATCGAAATCCCCGTCTATGGTCGGCCTTACAGTTACAATGTGGTGACAGCAACCGTGATGGCAGTCTACGAATATTGCAAGCAGTTTCCGCAAGGATAATGGCCATCGTTTCAAGCGTTAGTGCTGGTATTGCCTTCGTGGCGACTGGAAATGGAGTGAGGAAAATGATGATGCCTATACAATCTGCAAACGGGTTTTATGCCCTTTTACACCGAGCGCTATGGAGTTGGGCACTGCTCGCTTTGCTTTTGAGTGATCCGATTCAAGGCCAAGAGATGCGTGCGGTCGCACCTTCTTTGCAATTTGAAGCTGTGCCGGGTGAGCCGTTTGGCGTCGGTACATTACAGATCCCCTTGCCTGCCCCACTGGCCAGTGATGCATTGCGGGTCTCGATTTTTGAAGCCAACCAACGCATCTTTTATCCCGTCTCGACGACTCATGCAGTGGAGTTGGAGCTCAAGGAAGCGCCCCCCTCAAATCGACGTGTTGGCCAAGGCCGTTTGATTCAACGGCTGCGTGAATCGATCAAAGAAATGAAAGATTTTCGGGCTGATCCACGTGTTGTCACGGTCCGCTTCTTGTTTCGAGGCAACGAGCCGTTGAAAGTGCGGGTCGTGGGGACAATTAGTGAAACAGTGGAAATCAAGGTGGCTGATAAGTCGGAAGTGCCGACTGGATATTTCCGCGAAGCAGCCGCTTTATGGTGGGACGACTATCTAACTTACAATCAAAGGACAATAACCAAAGGCACGTTGCAGCCGAGTGCTTCGTTGTTCTTGTGCGACATGTTGCAACGGCGTTTGCAATTGGAGAGTTCTTTAGCACAACGACTCGACACGGCGCGTCAAGCGGCCCCTTCGAATCGTTTTTTGGCGGACTTTGATTCGCGGGCAATCGATGCCATGAAGCTGGTAGGTGGTTTGCAAGATGAACGCGTCAAGATGATTCAAGGAATGCTAGGGGCAGGCCGCGATAATCAAGCCGATTTTGATGTTCCCGCATTTTCGATCATCGATGAGTCACCAGCCCGTGTTCCGGTAGGAACCACTCCGCCTGACATCATTGAACCACTTGCGAATCATATTCCGCCGGAATGGCTTTATATTCGTTTCGGTAGTTTTTCGAATTATCTGTGGTTTCAATCGATGGGCGATCGTCATGGTGGTGATATTGCGCAGATGGTCACGTTACGTGGCGTGGCGTTTAATTCGACGGAGAAAATTGAGCGTCTATTGAATACGAAGATGACTGCTATCGCCAAACTTTTTGGTGATTCGGTCATCGAAGATATGGCGATCGTCGGACGAGATTTGTATTTGCAAGAAGGGCCTAGTATCGGTGTTTTGTTTCGAGCCAAGAACCGGTTATTGCTCCTATCGTCTTTTCAGTCCGAGCGAAGTGCAGAACAAAAGCGGCTAGCTTCAGTGGGAGCGAAGATCGATAAATTGGATATTCGTGGCCGCGAAGTTTCTTTTCTGCATACACCCGATATGCGATTGCGATCGTTTATGGTTGCTGAAGGATCGCAAGTGCTGATCACATCCTCTCGCACCATGGTGGAGCGTTTTTTGGAAGTGGCAGACGGTGGTACGCCCCTATCTGGTACAAGCTCCTTTCGGGCAGCTCGTGAGTTGCTGCCAGCACAGAATCAATATTCCATTTTTGCCTATTTTTCACCGGAGTTTTTGCGTGGTCTGTTAAGTCCACAATATCAAATTGAGCTGCGTCGCCGAACCCAAGCCCAAGCGGCATTGGACATGGTCGAGATGGCAGAGTGGGTTGCCAAAAGCGAAGGAATGGAAGCCAAATCGGTGGAAGAGTTAATGGCCGCAAAGATTTTGCCAGTGGATTTCATGCAGCGATCCGATGGAGCGATGGTTGTGCTCGCCGATGGGCAATGGCGTGATTCTTTGCGAGGCTTTCGCGGTTCGTTTTTACCAATAGCGGATATCGAGCTAGCGAAAATCAGTCGCAGTGAAAAACAGCAATACGAAAAAACTCTGGATTATTTCCAGACGAATTGGCAACAACTTGATCCGATCATTTTCGGACTGCAACGGTTTGCGAGGAAAGACATCCCTAATCGTGAACAACTGATTTTGGAGGCCTATATTGCTCCTTTTCAGAGCGACAAATATGGTTGGTTGACAGAGGTACTTGGTCCTCCGAGTCCCGATTCGATCGTATTGCCGCCGGATGATATCGCCAACATCCAACTCTTTTTGCGTGGTGTACCTGGTTCGGGGACACCCAATCATCAGTTCTTTATCGGCATTAAGGATATGATGCCTCCTGATCCGTCGGAGACGAAGGGTCTGCTGCGATCTTTTTTGGCATTGCAATCGATGCCCGCTTATGTCGGTGCTTGGCCTGCACCTGGCCTATTGGACATTCTATTTCCGCAAGCCCGAAATGCGCGGGATGCCGCTGGATTATCGCGAATGTTTTTGGGAGTATGGAGATGGGAAGGGGACGGTTTCAGCTTGCTTTCATTCGATCGATCGATCATCGAAAACGCAGCGGGTATCGTGCGGCCTGAACAAGTAGACGACTATGCCCAAGTTCGGCTTGCTGTAAACGATGTGGCTGGCAGCCAAATGGAGCCCTGGTTGAATCGGTTTTGGTATCGGCGTGGCTTGGCTGGGTCACTGGGCAATGCGGAGTATCTTAACTTTGCACAACAGCAGTTTCATTTGGAACCAACCGCAGTGCGAGTCGCCACGGAAGAGATGATCGGTGCAAGATTACAATGTCCGATTGGTGGTGAATTGAAATGGGAGGGCGATCAGCAAGTAGGGCAATGGATCAGTAGTGCTTGGCCAACGGAAGGCTTGAATCCAGAAACAGCCGCACTTGGTGCGAGCTATCGGGCTCCATGGATCGATTGGTGTCGCGGTGGGCGAGTTCATTTGTCACAATTGCCCAATAGTCTAGCGGTGCTGGGGATCATTGAGCTGGAGCAACCACCTCAAGCAGAGGCAGCCGCGCCCAAGGGCGACGCTCCAAGTGCGGCTAGTTTCTTTAGCTTGCCATTGCAGATGTTCTCTGGCGAGAAGAAGAAAAAATAGCGGCGATTTGAGGCAAAGTTTACCTTCTCGCATAAGTGCAAAGTCCATCATGGGGCGTTCGAAGTCGAAGCAGATTCGCAAACATTTACGGCACATTCGCCGTCGATCGGCGCCTGGCACGGCCCCGGGTACGATACATGTTGATCCCACCGCGTCGACTTCAAAGGTCCGGGTGATGGCCTATAGTCCGATCGACTTTTTGGAAGAAGAAGATTTTGCGCTAAAGCGGATACCCGAGCTACGGAGTCGATTTGCCGTAGTGTGGGTCGATATTACGGGGTTGGGAAGTCGCGAACTTTTGGAGGAAATAACGCAGCTTTTAAAAATCCATCCCTTGGCGATGGAGGATGTTGTCAACGTACATCAACGAGCTAAGGCCGATCCCTATGAAGATTATCTCTTCGTGGTTGCGCGCATGCTTGATATCGAGAACTCATTGAGTTCAGAGCAAATTAGCATGTTTGTGATGAACGGCTTGGTGGTTAGCTTTCAGGAACGCCCCGGGGATTGTTGGGAGCCTATTCGGCAGCGGATGCGTCAATCGCGTGGGCGAGTTCGTGTTTGTGGAGCCGACTTTCTTTGCTACCTGCTACTGGATGCGATCATCGATAGTTATTTTCCTGTTGTGGATCGAATTTCGGAACAAATTGATCAAGCGGATGATGAGATCTTACGCGATCCCGATCCGATGCATATTCAACAAGTCCATGAGATCCGCAGTCAGTTACTGTCGATTCGCAGGAGTATTCGCCCCCATCGCGAGATGCTCAACGAGTTGATCCGCGATGATCATCCGTTGATTCATGTGGAAACGCGGGTTTTCTTTCGAGACTGCTATGACCATGTGATTCAGTTGATGGACTTGGTAGACACGTACCGCGAGTTGACGGCTGACTTACGCGACTTCTACATGAGCTCGGTCAGCAATAAGATGAACGAAGTGATGAAAGTGCTTACGATCATCTCGACAATTTTCATTCCCTTGAGTTTTATTGCTGGGATTTATGGAATGAATTTCGACACGGATTCTCCGTGGAACATGCCAGAATTAGGCTGGCGCTTTGGTTACCCGATCATTTTGAGTGGGATGGCCTTTCTGGGCTTTGGTCTTCTTTGGGTCTTTTATCGGCGAAAGTGGATTTAGGGTGTGAATCTGTAACGCTGGTAGGCTTTGTACCAAGCATGCACCCCTAAAGTTAGTGATCGCTTCAGCGATGGCCGGGACGGCTACAAAGATAAAATCTTGGTTGCAAGACTGATTTGACGATTCTTTGGCTGATTCGGTCAAACTTTTTGAATCGGTCGTGCCGATAAGTCCGTCTGTAACGCCGTTGTGGATTATTTCGTATCTACAGGGCGAAGGCCATTAGAGCAGCCTGCATCAGCTCCGAGCGCCCTAGGGGGGTGATCTACGCGGTGATGCAATGGGGATGCCGCTGGAGATCCATCAATGAAAATGCGAAGTTGGGGTTGGACCAGATCCTTTGCGTTGGGCCTTGCCTTGGCAGGTGGCGCAAGCCATCTGTACGCCGGCGGCCCAAGTGTTCCGGGCAAACCGGCAACACGAACAAAGTCTGTGAGTAGTGAAACAAGTTCTTTGGTTGCACCCGTTGCTTACCAGGACCCTGGCATGATGCAGCCTGGTATGATGCAGCCCGGCATGATGCAGCCCGGCATGATGCCCAATCCGATGATGCATCAGGTTGGGTACAACGCTGGGCCAATGGGGCCAATGGGGCCAATGGGACCAATGGGGCCAATGCCCGCTGGACCAATGGGTCCAATGGGTCCAATGCCTGGCGGTCCAATGCCATATGGACCTATGGGGCCAGTTGGCATGGATGGGCAAGACATGGTATTCCATGGCCCACCACCAGCCGGTTTGGAAGGCGAGTGCGATACTCCCTACGGAAGTGGTTACTGCGAAGATGGAAGCTGCGGCGGAGCCTGCGGAAGCGGACACTGCGGTGGTGGAATTCTGGGTGGTGGCGGATTGTTGGGTGGTGGCGGATGCTGTCCATCCTGCGGTGGCATGGGTGGCGGTTGTGGTCACTGCGGGCCTATCCGCAAGATGTTAGCTTGTGGACCTTTCGGTGGTGCACTCGCTTGTCGCAACGGTGACTGCGGTGGATTCCATTCCGGAATTCTGCCTGGTCTGGCTGGCTTGCTTCTTCCTTACGGCGAAGGTGGAGTTTGTGCTCAACGTTGGTATGACATCAGCGTTGGCGGCATGGCTCTACGACGCACCAAGCAAGGTGGTCAGAACATCAACTTATCGAGCCAAGGGATTGGTGGTCCAATTATCCTTAGCACGGATGATTTGAGCCTCGACCAAAGCGAATGGGGTTTGAACTTATTGGTTGCAGTTCAAGTGGGCCCAGGTGGTTCGGTTGAAGTGAGCTACTTCGGTTTGAACAATTGGGACACAACCGCCCGCGTAACTTCAAACAACCCTGATATTTACTCAGTTTTCAGCGATTTCGGACAGTCACCCTTCAATGGTTATGATGATCCAGACCGCTCTTTTGTTCACAGTGCAACTTATCGCTCTGCGATTCAAAATGGTGAAGTAAACTATCGTCGCCGTTGGGTAGGTCCTTACTGCTGGTTCCAAGGATCTTGGTTGGCTGGTCTTCGCTACTTCGACTTGGATGAAGCGATGGACTTCTCGACTGCAGGTCAGTTGAATAACGCTCAGAACCAAGGGTTGCGATTCTTGAATCAAACCACGGAAACACGCAATGCTCTAACGGGTGTGCAGGTTGGTGGTGACTTGTGGATGAATGTGATTCCAGGTCTTCACTTGGGTACTGAATTCAAGACGGGCATTTTCGGAAACGTTGCTGAAACGAACACCTCGATCGTTGCCAACTCGATTGCAGACTACACCGAGTTTGCCAGCGATGCGACAACCGCCTACATGGGTGAAATCGCGTTCAAGACCGTGTATCGAATCAACTACAACTGGTCGTTCTCTGCAGGGTACCACATCATGCAGGTTGACAACGTTGCCTTGGCTCCTGTGAACTTCAACACAGTACCACCGCCAGACTTCAACGGCCCAGTTGCTCGCACGCCATTTATCGACAACAACCAAAACGTGACCTATGAAGGTTACACCTTAGGTTTGGAATACATCTGGTAGTAGTTACCGGAGCGGACGGCTAACAAATTAGCGAATTCGCGAAAAATAACTAAAATCGAAAAACCCTCGAAGGAGTCCCATCCTTCGGGGGTTTTTTCGTTTTCTGATCTCAATCAAAGTGAAAATCGCTCGATTTCTCGCCACCACCCCCTCGTTCGAAGTATAACACCTTTTCCAATTCTATCAATTTTTTGGGGTGAATTGTGGGAACTTGGACAGTTAGTGGGACATCAGAAAGAGAGTGTTTTGTTGACAGTGTAGGGGTCGCAATTAGAATCGAGTTCACAGGCCACCTATGCACCTCAGATTTCCCATCTTGCCAAATGTGGAAATTTGGAGTCGATAGAGGGACCTGTCGAGCATCTGGCGCGAAGCGAATTGTCTGACAATTGCCAATTCAGTAGTTTGTCAGCGTCATTGCACCTGCTTGTCTGTAAATTCATTAGGTTGATTTCTGCGGAATGTTGTAACACCGCAGGGCCTTATCGTCCTTTCGGGCTAGTCACTGGCTGAGGAAAATAACGTGAAGTCGCGTAAGCCTGGATCTTCTCGGCGCTCTCGTAAAGAACAACAGATGTCCCGTCAACGAGCTGTTAATGCTCGCCGAGTGCGGCTAATCGAGCACTTGGAGGATCGCCGTTTGATGGCAGTAGATCCTATCAACGGCTTGTATTATCCGTCGATTGGGAAGTTCACGGCGGTTTTGCCTGTTGGGACACGAGCCGAATATGTACGTCTTTCGGACCAGCAATTTGCTGGCCGCACGGGCTCGGGTGAATCGGCCCCTGAAGGTGACGGTGGTTTCTTCAACGCGGTTGAATCGGAACCGAACAACACAGTCAGCCAAGCGGACTATTTGCCACTGGGAACTGCCTCGGGCAAGTATTCTACGGTAACGGTTTCGGGCACTCTTCCACCGAACGCGCTGAGTTTGCTGTCCAACGATGCCGATTATTATTCGTTCGACCTGAGAGCCGGTGACATTCTAGACGCAGTCATCGATGGCTCACCCGTATTGCTCGACGTTTGGGACATCTCGCTCCAAACTCCAAACGCTCAGGAATTGATTGGCAGCCAAGTTTTGGTTCCCAACATTTTCCCTGAGTCGTCTCCATTGAGCGACGGTGACTTGCTTACCGGTGGT
>JBILTA010000743.1:0-2835 GCA_044371785.1 Pirellulaceae bacterium
CAAAGTTAGCAAACAAGAGCATGCTGGTAGTAGCCAGCACGGTATAGAGTTGTCGAGAGAGGAAGTATTTCATATGTTTCGCCAGTTAATAAAGTGAGTGATCGAATAGACGGTGCAAAGAAAACGCGACACGAATTATCCCATCCAATTGCGTGAAGGTCGTGATCGCATCAGATTCGCTTCTGGATCGTTCACGAATTCTTCTTTGGCGGGATCGATCGTTAACTTGCGATTCAAGATCCAAGCGATGGCAGCGGCGTGGCTGGCAATATGCGAGCGGCGCATGACATGTTGATTCGCGGCCGTCTTTTCTCGCGAGCGAATGCAATCGAAAAAGTTACGGGCATGCGCAGTGACATCGAGACCTACCACACGTTTGGTCGCTTCGGGGAGTTCTTTTTGCAAAGCTTCTGGTGTGGCCACGATTTCGCCGGAATCACCAGTTTCAACGGAGCCTTCTTCACCGACGAAACGCACAGGGCACGTTCCCAAACGGGTGATGTAATGCGGCGAGCGATCACCAAACGGTTGAGCTAAGAAATCAATAACAAGTTGCACACCATTTTCGTACGTGCACACAATTTTATCTGACATCGGCTCATAGGTCAGTGGCAACGTATCATCCGCTTGATTGGCCCATTGACATAGATCAACGGTATGGGCACCCCAATCGAGCAAACGTGCACCGGAGTCGAAGTCCCATTGTCCACGCCACTTACCATCGCAATAGGCTTGGTTGAAGGGGCGCCATGCAGCTGGGCCAAGCCACAGATTCCAATCGACCATGTCTCGATTCGGTTGTGGCTGTCCAGGCAGCCAGGTGTTATCGAGTGTTGGGATATAGACGGAAGCATGTAGGGTTTTGAGTTTACCAAGCTTACCGCTATGAACCCAATTCACGGCCTGTTGGAAATTGGGAACGCTGCGACGTTGCGTGCCTGCTTGAAAGATACGCTGAGTTCGATCGATGGTATCAGCGAGTTCCTGGCAAGTGGCGATGGTGATGCCGCACGGCTTTTCGCTATAGACATCTTTACCCGCTTCCGCTGCAAGCATGGAAGCTGGGCCATGCCAGCGATCGCCTGTGGCGATTAATACAGCATCGATATCCTTGCGCTCGAGTAGTTCACGAAAATCGCGGTACAGTTTACAGTCGCTGTTGCCATAATGTTCGTCAATCAACTTTTTACCAGCGTCTCGACGTGACGCTTGCACATCGGCGATGGCAACACAACGAACATCTTTGAAGGGCAGCATCGCTTTTACGTCGTAGGTGCAGCGTGGGCCGATTCCGATGATGCCAAAGGTGATGGTTTCGCTAGGAGCGGTTGCCCCCTCACGCCCCAATACGGTCGCTGGAACAATGGTTGCTGCAGCGGCCGCAGCGGAGGTAGCGGTGGTCGTCTTCAAAAAACTGCGTCGATTCCATTTTGGAGAGGTCATGTTCTTTATTCTCTTTTTTACTGGTTAGCTTTCACTTCACCCAATTCCACAATCTCCACATCCTTGTATTGAACCACGGACGTTGCAGCGCCATGAATCTGCACCGCAATGATTCCTGTTTTCTCCATCTGCGGATCCTCTTCCCTAAAGTCAACTGTTTGAATTCCATTGAGCCAAAGTTGAATGCGCGGACCTTCGGCGCGAATGCGATATTCGTTCCACTGACCCAGCGGCTTGAGCGCTTTCGCGAGTACTTCTTCAGTCGGCTTGGCCAAGATTTTATTGCGACGGCTTTCGTCGTAGAGAGCTCCATCAAAACCTGCTCCCAGATCGGCTTGATAGCCAGAGACTTCATGGTGGTTGGGGATACGCTTGGTGCGGAACTGCACGCCGCCGTTGACAAAGCCTTCAGTACCCTGCAAACGCCACTTGATAGTCAATTCGAAATCGGAATACTCTTTAGTCGTGGCGAGAAAGTCGTTTTTCTCTTGCTTCTTATCGAGTGATCCGGCGGTGAGTGCGCCATCTTCAATCCGCCAGACAGACTCGGTGTTTCCTTCCCAACCTGTAAACGTCTTGCCATCGAACAGTTTGACGGGTTCCGAGGTGAAAGCCACGTTTGCCAATAAGCCAACCAACAGCGGGAAGGCAAAAAGTCTGATCTTCAGCATGATGAAGCTCGCGGAGAATGTGAGGTGAAAAGCGGATGGTCGAGATAGGGGGTGGGATAAATTCCACTCCCCCATTGTGGCTCATGTTCCCTGCGATATCAATGAGCCCTTATTTCTCCGCGAAGAAATGGGTTCCGCCCGTTTCATTGCAAGTTATGGCGCGGTTGGTAATCGCTGCTAATTTGCTTCACACACCCGGAACGTTGCCTGGATGTTCGCCAACCTCATAGACAATATGAGCACGTCCCACCAAAAGCGGATCGATGGCACCAATCGCTCCCGCATCCTTGTTGGTATAAGGAAGTCGATGCAGTACATATCGCATCGCATTGAGTCGAGCTCGTTTTTTGCAATCCGATTTGATGACCGTCCATGGCGAGTCGGCGGTATCGGTGTAGAAGAACATCGACTCTTTCGCTTTTGTGTAGACATCCCATTTGTCGAGTGAAGCGAGATCGACGGGAGACAGTTTCCATTGTTTCAATGGATGGGCTTTACGTTCTTCAAAGCGACGTCGCTGTTCGGCTCGGCTGACCGAAAACCAAAATTTAACGAGATGGATTCCACTTCGAACGAGATTACGTTCGAACTCGGGGGCTTGTCTCATGAACTCGCTATACTCTTCATCGGTGCAGAAACCCATCACGCGTTCCACACCTGCTCGATTGTACCAAGACCGATCGAACATCACGATTTCGCCTGCGGTGGGGAGATGTTCCAC
>JBILTA010000744.1:0-2834 GCA_044371785.1 Pirellulaceae bacterium
GCCGAGCCTATGGAGGCGTTCGATCTATCGTTACATCGTGCGGACAACGACCCATCAATTCCTAGCAACGCTTGATTGTCCCAATGCGGCCAACTTAACTCCCGTTCGAGACCGTACAACGACAGCTTTGCAAGCCTTAGCCCTACTAAACAATGACTTCATGCGCGACCAAGCGGCGCGTTTTGCAGAACGATTGCAACAAGAATGTGGCGACGATTCTGGTGCAAAAGTAGAGAGAGCTTTCATTCTCGCTTTTTCGAGAGCACCTTCCCAGCAAGAAAAGAATGCGGCCATCGAGATGATCCTGCAAACCGATGCTGCTACGTTTTGCCTTATCCTCTTCAACACAAACGAATTCATTTTCGTGGATTGAGATTCGGAGAACCCTTTTATGCTTCTATCTCGACGAGAAATGTTATGGAATTTGGCTGGCGGTTTGGGTGGCATCGCCCTTGCAGACCTATTGGGTCGCGACTGCGCCAACGCGCAAGAGACGGCGCAAAAATCAGCCGCATACCTTACGCACTCGCCCAAAGCCAAAGCGGTGATCGAGATTTTTTGTCCTGGCGGAATGAGCCAGGTGGATACTTGGGATTACAAACCGGAATTAGAACGCCGGACAGGTAAGCCTTTCGATGCTGATGGGAAGCTGACGTTTTTTGCATCTAAGCCAGGCAATTGCCAGGGTAGTTTTTGGAAGTTCCAACAGCATGGCGAAAGTGGCTTGTGGATGAGCGACTTGTTTCCACGCTTGAGTCAACATATCGACAGTATGGCTTTTTTGCATTCGATGCAAAGCAAATCGGCACTACATGGCCCCGCTATGTTTATGATGAACAGCGGCTTCACTCGTCCTGGATTTCCAAGCATGGGTTCATGGGTGACTTATGGTTTAGGAAGCATGAATGAAGACTTGCCAGCGTATGTGGTTTTGCCGGATGTTCGAGGCTTACCACCCGGCGGAGTAAGCAATTGGGGCGCTGGGTTTCTACCAGCCGAATATCAGGGAACAACTTTAGAAGTCTCTTCCGAGAAACCGCCGATCACCGACCTTTTTCCCAATCAACGATACGCAGAGAACTCCGCAAACAAAGACACAGCCCAACGCTTCCTTCAATATCTTAATAATCAACATGCCGCAGCGCGAAAGGAGGAAGAACTCAATGCGAGGATTGCAACGTATGAATTGGCGGCCAAGCTACAATTGAGTGCGCCAGAATCGACGGATGTCACACAGGAGTCAGCGACTACGCAGGAACTGTATGGCTTGGCCCATCCTGAAGAGGGTTCATTTGGCCGCCAGTGTCTATTAGCGCGCCGTTTGGTGGAACGTGGCGTGCGTTTTGTACAAATCTTTTGCGGTGCGGAGAACACAACGGCCAAGAAGATTCGCCCTAACTGGGATTCTCATGAAGACTTACCCAGAGACCATGGCTACTGGGGCGCCGTTCTGGATCGAGGGGCCTCCGCTTTGTTATCCGACTTGAAGGAGCGTGGGCTTCTCGAAAGCACCCTCGTCATATGCACCACTGAATTCGGGCGACAACCTGCCGCACAAGGAGGAAGGGGACGAGACCATAACGCTGGGGCCTTCACCGCCTGGATGGCCGGTGGTGGTATTCGAGGGGGTATAAGCTATGGAGCGACCGACGAGCTCGGTTATCAAGCTGCTGAAAACCCTCTGTTTTGCTATGATCTCCATGCGACCGCACTCCATTTGTTGGGCATCGATCACGAAAAGCTCACCTACTACAACAACGGAATTCAGCGCCGTTTGACGGATGTGCACGGTCATGTCATTCGCGAGATTTTGCTGTAGGCGAATCGTCAACTGCCCTTCATTGGTTTACAATACCTCCGCATCCAATAAGACGTACCCTCCTGTTTTGGCGTCTTAGCCGCACCTTTTCGGTCTCCCTCCGTGACAACTTCGATTTCACTCCCGTTTGCATTGTCGAGTCGCAAAATGAGCCATCTCTTCCGCCGTCTATGGACTGTTGTTTCTCTAGCAACAATCTCCGTGAGTGCCTCTGCCGCGTCAGTTGCTTATGGAGAAAACCCCAACACACTTCATCAATTTGAACCCACACCCCTTACGGATGTTTATTATTCGGAAGGAGTTGGTGTTGGTGATATCAACGGAGACGACGTTAACGATATCGTCTATGGACCTCATTGGTATGCTGGCCCAGACTATAAAAAAGCTTCTGAATTCTATCCACCGAAACCACAGAATCGCGAAGGTTATGCTGATAACTTCTTCAATTGGGTTTACGACTTCGACGGTGACGGTGCCAACGATATCTTCGTCGTCGGCTTTCCTAGCACACCTGCTTATGTTTACCAAAATCCAGGTCGTACCAAACGGGCCTGGATCAAACATCAAGTCTTTGATTGGGTTTCAAACGAATCTCCTCATTTTGTACAGTTAGTGGGTGACGAAACGCCGGAATTGGTGTGCACACGCGACGGTTTCTTTGGCTTTGCAACAATCGATCGCAGTAAGCCCTTCGAAGCGTGGAAGTTCCACGCCGTCAGCGAGCAAGTTACCGACAAAAAATTCGGACATGGTTTAGGCGTTGGCGATGTCAATGGTGACGGTCGATTAGACATAGTGCACTCGAAAGGTTGGTTAGAACAACCGGTTGAGAACGCAACGACAGCACGCTGGAAACCTCATGTTGCTTCATTCAGTTCTGCATATGGTGGGGCTGAAATGTTGGTCTACGATGTGGATGGAGATGGTTTGAACGATGTCATCACCAGTGAGGCCGCTCATGACTTTGGTCTCTCGTGGTATCAACAAAAGAAAGATGGCACTGAGCTCGCTTTCG
>JBILTA010000804.1:0-2833 GCA_044371785.1 Pirellulaceae bacterium
CACGTTGGTGATGGCGGCGGTGAGGGTGGTCTTGCCGTGGTCAACGTGGCCAATGGTGCCGATGTTGACGTGGGGTTTGTTCCTTTCGAACTTCTCGCGAGCCATGGTTGTAAAGAATCGGGGGGGTTATGGGGTTGGGTGAAGATCAGGATTTGCCCTGATTCTTGGAGATGATGGCCTCGGCCACATTGCGAGGAACTTCCTCGTAATGGCTGAATTCCATCGAGAAGATACCCCGACCCTGGGTCATGGATCGGAGCTGGGTGGCGTAGCCGAACATTTCGGCCAGGGGCACCTTGGCCTGGACCTTGGATTGTCCGTCATCGACGGACTGGCCCTCGACCTGACCACGACGTGAGGAGAGATCGCCGATCACGGAACCGAGGAAATCCTCGGGGATCTCGACCTCCACCTTCATCATGGGCTCAAGAAGCACAGGATTGCACTTCTTGACGGCGTCCTTGAAGGCCATGGAGCCGGCGATTTTGAACGCCATTTCCGAAGAGTCGACGTCGTGGTACGAACCGTCGACCATGGTGACCTTCACATCGATCATCGGGAAACCTGCAATCACGCCGGATTCGCAGGTCTCCTTCATGCCGTTTTCGGCAGGACCGATGTATTCCTTGGGAACGATGCCGCCAACAATTTTGTTGACGAATTCAAACCCTGAACCCGGTTCTCCGGGCTGCATCTCGATCACCACATGGCCGTACTGGCCCTTGCCGCCGGTCTGGCGGGCAAACTTGCCTTCGCCTTTGGAGCTGGTGCGGATGGTTTCCCGATAGGACACCTGAGGTGCGCCGATGTTGGCCTCCACCTTGAACTCGCGCAACATCCGGTCCACGAGGATCTCCAGGTGGAGTTCACCCATACCGGCGATCACGGTCTGGCTCGTTTCAGGGTCTGTCGAGACCCTGAAGGTGGGATCTTCTTCGGCAAGCGATTGAAGGGCCTTGGAGAGTTTCTCCATGTCACCCTTGGTCTTCGGCTCGACGGCCACCGAGATCACGGGTTCAGGGATGAACAGTGATTCGAGGATGATCGGGTTCGAGTCCACGCAAAGCGTGTCACCGGTCGTGGTGTCCTTCAGACCAAGAACGGCACCAAGATCGCCGGCGCGCAGCTCGTCGACTTCCTCACGATCGTCAGCTTTGAGCAGGATCAGGCGAGAAATTCTTTCCTTCTTGCCTTTTGTGGAATTTGAGACGTAGCTGCCCTTCTGCAGCACACCTGAATAGACGCGAACAAAGGTCAGTTTGCCGAAGGGGTCGGCCATGACCTTGAAGGCCAGGGCGCTGAACGGTTCGTTGTCGTCGGCAGGACGCACGGCTTCGGTGCCGTCCGGCAGGACACCCTGGATCGGAGGCACGTCGACGGGGGCAGGCAGGTAGTCGACAACGGCATCGAGCAGCAGCTGGACCCCTTTGTTCTTGAAGGCGGAACCGCACAGCATCGGCACCAGACCATGCTTGAGCACACCCTCACGGATGCCCTTGCGCAGTTGCTCTTCGCTGAGTTCACCGCTGTCAAGGAACTGCTCGATCAGCGCTTCATCGGTTTCCGCAACCGATTCCATCAGCACGGCGCGCCAGGTTTCCACCAGGTCGGCCATGTCGGCAGGAATGTCGGCCTCTTCGATGTCCTTGCCCAGGTCATCCTTGTAGATGAAGGCGCGGTTCTTCACCAGGTCAACGATGCCGCTGAGCTCACCCTCGGCTCCGATCGGCAGCTGGATGGGGACAGCCTTGGCTTTGAGGCGATCCTTGATCTGCCCGTAGACCTTGAGGAAATCGGCGCCGGTGCGGTCCATCTTGTTGACGAACACCATGCGCGGCACGCTGTAGCGGTCCGCTTGACGCCAGACGGTCTCCGACTGGGGCTGCACACCGCCAACGGCGCAGAAGACAGCGATCACACCATCGAGAACCCGCATCGAGCGCTCGACTTCAATCGTGAAGTCAACGTGCCCCGGGGTGTCAATGATGTTGATGCGGTGGTCCTTCCAGCTGGTGGAAATGGCCGCTGCGGTGATCGTGATGCCACGCTCACGCTCCTGCTCCATCCAGTCCGTGACGGCCGCGCCGTCGTGGACTTCGCCCATCTTGTGGACCACACCCGAATAGAACAGGATGCGTTCGGTCGTGGTGGTCTTGCCCGCGTCAATGTGAGCGGCGATACCGATGTTTCTGACGCGTTCCAGTGGAAAGGCGCGGGCCACGTGAGAGGTCTCCGAAAGGGAAGGCAAAAAGCGGGCGTTACTCTACAGAGCGGCACTGTCCAACGAGAGGACAGGGCTCGGCAGGGCAGTTGGTGGTCAGGTCGGAGAGCCCAGGGCTCCGACCCAATCGCCGTTCAGTAGCGGTAGTGGGCGAAAGCCTTGTTGGCTTCGGCCATCTTGTGGGTCTCTTCGCGCTTGCGCACCGCACTGCCGGCCTCGTTGGCCGCGTCCATCAGTTCGCCAGCCAGCTTGTGGGCCATGCTGCGGCCGTTGCGGGCGCGCGAGTAGTTCACCAGCCAGCGCAGGGCCATGGCGGTTCCACGCTCCTGACGCACTTCCATGGGCACCTGGTAGGTGGCACCACCGACGCGGCGGGCGCGAACCTCGACCAGGGGCGTGGCGTTCTTGACCGCGGTCTCGAACAGTTCGAGCGGGTCACCACCGGTGCGCTCACCGATCAGGCCAAAGGCATCGGAAAGGATGCGCTGGGCAGTGGATTTCTTGCCGTGCTTCATCAACCGGGCCACGATCATCGAGGCGAGACGGCTGTTGAACTGGGGATCGGGCAGGATCGGGCGCTTTTCGGCAGCGTTGCGGCGTGACATGGGCCGT
>JBILTA010000745.1:0-2833 GCA_044371785.1 Pirellulaceae bacterium
ATGTAAGTCGCCTGTTTGGGATACCGCCATTTCATTGCGAGGCCTTGCCGCTGCAGGTTGTACGGTTAAGCAACCTGAGGTCGAACGTGCGATCGATTGGCTCTTATCGAAGCAGGTAACACAGCCCGGTGATTGGCAGGTCCATGCGAAAGCTGAGCCAGCGGGTTGGTACTTTGAATATCACAATGAGTTTTATCCCGATACGGATGACACCTCGATGGTGCTCATCGCGCTAAGGGATTTTTTGGGTGATGAAGTATTGCAGGCACGTGGATCTAAAGCGACCGTATCGTTAGCCAAGAAGCATGTTCAACGCTGGGCCGATATTCATTCTGCAGCGGAACGTTCCCTTACTTGGCTCATTGCAATGCAGAATAGCGATGGTGGATGGGGGGCGTTTGACAAGAACAATGACGCCGAGTTTCTCTGTTATGTTCCCTTCGCAGACCACAACGCGATGATCGATCCGAGCACGCCCGATATTACGGCTAGGATTGTCGAGTCGTTGGCTGCGTGGGGATATAGTCGCGAGCATTCTGTGGTTCAACGTGCGATCGAATACGTTCGCGTTAACCAGGAACCCGACGGAAGTTGGTATGGTCGTTGGGGTGTCAATTATATCTATGGCACATGGCAGGTGCTGGTTGGACTTCGGGCGGCTGGAATAGACAGTACCGATCCGATGCTGCAACGTGGAGCGGATTGGTTGTTATCAAAACAACAGGCGGATGGTGGTTGGGGCGAGTCTCCTCGCAGTTATGAGGACGCGAGTTGGCGAGGAGTAGGGAATCCGACGGCATCGCAAACGGCCTGGGCTTGTCTCGGCTTGATGGCAGTGTTGCCAATGGACCATCCAGCTATTCAGCGCGGTATTCAGTGGTTGCTGGAGCGGCGTAATGCAGAGGGGACATGGGATGAGAGTGAAATGACAGGGACTGGTTTCCCGCGAGTCTTTTATCTTCGTTACTGGATGTATCGACATTACTTTCCCATGATGGCGATCGGCAAGTATCAACAGTGGCGTGACCAACGAGAGGATAATTAGTCTATGTCGGTACCATGGCAACAAAGTGTAGCCGTATTGCGGCATGTGTTTCGCAACCGTTGGAAAGGTAACAAGCGATATGCGCTGGTGTTGATGTTGGAGCCGCTGATGCGGTGCAATTTGGCGTGCGTAGGTTGCGGTAAGATTCAACATCCTGCGGACATTTTACGTCGAAACGTTACGCCCGAGCAATGTTTTCAAGCGATTGATGAGTGTGAAGCGCCTGTTGTCGCGATACCAGGTGGAGAGCCTTTGTTGCATCCACAGATCGATACCATCGTGGAAGGTTTAGTCGCACGCAAGAAGTATGTTTATCTTTGCACCAATGCGATCAAGCTCAAAGAATCGCAACATAAGTTTAAGCCTTCGCGGTTCTTAGCCTTTTCGGTACACATGGATGGCATGCAAGCGACACACGATGCGTCGGTGAATCGCCAAGGAGTGTTTGATATTGCTATTGAGGCCATTCAGGCTGCGCGTGCAAGGGGATTTCGTATTACCACCAATACAACGATCTTTAATCATTCCAGCTTGGAAGACTTGGCCACACTCTTTGACCGTCTCATGAAGCTTGGCGTGGAAGGGATGATGGTCGCACCGGGATACGCTTACTCAAAGGCTCCCGATCAGCAAGGATTTTTGGGGCGTGAGAATTCGCACGCGTTGTTTGATCAAGTGCTCGGTGATTCTCGGGCTCGGCGCTGGAAGTTCAATCAATCACCGCTCTATTTGGAATTTTTGCGAGGCCGGTATTCATTGGATTGCACGGCGTGGGGGAGTCCGACCTATAACGTCTTTGGTTGGCAGAAGCCATGTTACTTGATGGATGAAGGTTATGTTGCGTCCTACAAAGAGCTGCTCGATACGACGGACTGGTCGAAGTATGGTCACGCCAGTGGAAACGCAAAGTGCGCCAATTGTTTGATGCATTGTGGTTTTGAGCCAACGGCAGTGGAGGCAACTTTGGGTAGCCTGGGAGGTTTTTGGGCTACGATCAAAACCGTCTTAGGCCCTCGTCGTCCTGCTCGGCCTGTCATTGATCCAGTTCCGCCAGTTTCGCTTGAACCTTCGTTACCTTTTGTCGCCTTGCGCGATCTTCGTTGAGCATGGACCGAACCAGGGCGGATTATCTATTCATCTTTCCATTGAAGATCGAAGCGGCTGCAACTTTGAAACGCTTCAGGGCTCGACTTGTAGCGCGGTGGCGGTATGGGAAGTGTTATCGAATCGAGATTCGAAACAGAAGGGTCGACCTCGTGATCGGTGGAGTGTCGCGCCGGCCGATTGAAGTTTTTCATCAATGGCAACGTGCGGTCGGGATTTCCGCTCATCGCAGTTTAAGCGAATACCAGATCTGCTTGTTAGGTTTTGCGGGGGCGCTTTCAGCGCAACTGGAGCAAGGTCATGTTCGTTGGTTTGAGGAATTGCGTTGTCTGGATGCGCCACCCATCGCCACGCAATGGACTTCAGTTTCGCGACAGCGACAGGGTGTTCTACTGACTTCGCCAACGATGGTAGCTCAGCAGCGGGAGCGACTGGATTTGTGGGGGAAGACGCAAGCGGATGCGGTTGATATGGAGGCGTATTGGCTGGCTAGAGAGTTGCAGGCCCACGATCAGAAGTTGAGTTGTTGTCGCGTGATTAGTGATGATGGTCGAGAAGATTTACCGGATTGGATTGTGCGTTTGTTGGAAGCGAAGACGAAGCTGGAAACGGTGCAGCGGGTTTTGGAGGCGGTTGCAACTCATCGTCAAGCTGCTCGTTGGATGTGGAAGATGAATGGGTTGG
>JBILTA010000162.1:0-9209 GCA_044371785.1 Pirellulaceae bacterium
TAGGCATCCGGCCGCCAAGCTCGTCCGCTGGATGGGCCAATGTGCCTGACCGCGCGACAATCACTCCGATGGCAATCAGCCTCAGATCGTTTAGCCCGTGTGCCGCAGGCTAGGCATCCGGCCGCCAAGCTCGTCCGCTGAACAGGCCAATGTGTTTGACCGCGCGATGTTTGCCGCGATATCTGCTGCGACAACGATTTGGCTCTTTGCGATAACACTCACGTACAAATGTACTTAAAGAGGACCGAGCCTTTCTGGAGGTTCGAGTACGTGCGTTTACTCTCGGAGCTGAAAGAGTCGTTTGAGAGCATCGATCAGAGTGGCGTGTTGATCGGGTTGATCTTGTTCGCGCAACGATTGCAGCGGAGGGTGCAATAGTTTATTGACGACACGTTCCATCGCAATTTTAATTTCTTCGCGGACCGAATCATCCACACCTTTGCTTTGCAGTCTTCCCATGAGGCGATTCAATTCGGCTTCTTTAATCGCTTCGGCTTGTTCGCGCAACCGTTGAATGACGGGGCCGGTAGAACGATGGCGCAGATCATTCATGAAGCGTTCGGTCTCTTCATCGATGATTCGCTTGGCTTTCGGCCATTCTTGTTCACGCAAAGTGCGATTGCGATCACACACCTTTTGAAGGTCGTCCACCGTATAAAGATACACGTCATCGATCTCGCCAATCTCACTGACGAAATCGCGTGGGACAGCCAAATCTAGAATCAACATCGTGCGCTGCCGACGACGACGCCACAGAGCCTGGAACATCGTTAGATCGACAATCGGTTGTGAGGCACCCGTGGTGCTGACCACCATATCGGCTTCTTGCAATTGTTCAGGTAAAAATTCCCACGGTACTACTTTGCCGGAGAGCTTCTGAGCTAACTCGGTGGCCCGTTGAGTCGAGCGATTGACGATGGTAATTTTTTTGGCACCAGCTTCCAGTAGATAGCGAAGTGTTTCTTCGCCCATCTCACCGGCACCGATTAATGTGATCTGTTTATCATCAAAGCGTTCAAAGAATTCCGCAGCAACTTCGCTTACGGCGACACTGGGAATACTAATTCTGCGGCGTTGGATCGAAGTTTCAGAAGCAACTCGCTTAGCAACATAGCTGGCATGTTGAAATACGGCATGCGTGATCGGTCCCGTTTGTTCGGCGTTGCGCGCGAGTTCATACGCCTGCTTTACCTGAGCAATGATTTGCGCTTCGCCGACAATCATACTGTCAAGGCTTGCTGCTACTGCGAAGAGATGTTGCACGGCTTCACGATTATCAAATTGAACCAAATGCTTGAGTAGGATATCTGGTTCAAGTTGATGAAAGTCGGCGATGAACTTGGCGAGTTCCGCTGGATTGGGAACTTTGACGTCGTCATCGGAGGAGGCTGCATACAATTCGACTCGATTGCAGGTGCTCAAAAGCACCGCTTCGGTACCTGGATAAAGTTGGCAGAGCGAATTCATCGCTGCAATGGCTTGATCGTTATTGAAGGCCAAGCGTTCGCGAAGTTCGACTGGGGTACGATGGTGGCTACAGCCGACCATGACGAGCTTCATGGTGCCACCTCACCCGAAGCAGCCGATGTTTGGCTGTTTAGTTCGACTCTTGGAATTGTATTGGCTTGTTCGCGACCATGCGGAGTGGCAACGACGGCTAGTAGAGCTGACACAAGAAAACAAAAGTTAATCATGGTTAGATAGGCGACGCGACGGCCTGGGCCACCGGCATGATAATAGCGGTCAATCCAAATAGCGCTTACCAGCCAGGCGAATAACAACAGCGAAACGAGTACTCCCCCTTCTGTCCAACCGACTTTCCCTTTGAGGTTCAAGTTCAATATGATTCCCGAGAGAAAACCGAGAGCCAACAACAAGGTCGACACATAGAGGCAGCTTCGATTGAGCGATTGAAGATACTCGAGCGACGGGAGTCGAAAAGCAGATGGTTTCCTGCGTTTCTGTTTCAATTGATGGGCATGGACCAAATACATTAAACCTACGGCGAATCCTAAGCTGACCACCATGGTGCCGACCAAGAGCGAACTGCCATGCACGATGCCCCAGATACTAACGGTTGTACTTCTGGGAAACGGTTTAGCGGCAGCGACAGACCAGGAGAGTGCAATCAACAATAGGATCAGTGGCAAAATAAAGGTGCCCACTGCCGTATCGGGCCTCTTCCACAAGAGCGATGTATAAGTGATCGCTAAACCGAAGGCAGCTAACAACGACCAATCATGCCAACTGGATAGCAGGCCATTGGAACCGAGTTCCAAAAGCTGCCGTTGACCTACATTCCACAAATAAACGGCATGGGTAAAGAGCCCCAAACTGAGCATGCCCCAGACCGCGATCATGCGATAGGGAATACGCCAAATCAAACGGGTGGACTCTAACAGCAGTACGATAAGATAACTGAGAGAAAAACAGGTCAGGGTGACTCCGCTGAGCATCTGATTCTTCTCCAATATAAGGTACGTCGCTGACAGATATCATGAATCATTCGGACTGGGATTGCCGCGAACGAAAAAAGGGGTCGCCGAAACGAACGACCCCTTCTTTATCATGCTTTACGGTATAGGACGGATGCAATCGGGAGAACTAAAAGTAGAGCTTACTCCCAGTCCTCTTCTTCCTCTTCTTCTTCCTCATCATCATCCCAATCGTCATCTTCCTCATCATCCCACTCTTCGTCTTCTTCTTCCTCTTCCTCGTCTTCACCTTCTTCTTCGACTTCTTCCCATTCGTCGTCGTCTTCGAACGACTCATCGTCGTCCGCTTCTTCTTCCTCTTCTTCTTCGTCTTCGAATTCTTCTTCCTCTAGATCTTCGTCTAGATCTTCATCTTCGTCTTCGTAATCTTCGAAGTCCTCGTCTTCTTCATCTTCGAATTCTTCGTCGTCGTCCTCAAACTCCTCATCTTCATCTTCATCGACGGCGACTGGAATGGACGCTAGACGGCTTGCTACTGCCAACTGTTCTTCGAGATTTTCCTCGCTCTCAAAGGCGAGGCCAATAGCAGAGTGCGCTAGTTTCACGATGGACTCCTTTGTGTCGGTGCCAGGCTGCAGGTCTACGGAATTTACTTGTTCATTTTCACTAATCCGGTTATCTACCACTTCCTGCAATTCTTGCAAGGCCTCAGCGGATTCCGGACTAGACATATTATTACGTATGGGAAGCGTAGAAGACATAGTGGGCGATTCAGGATCGCTCACAGGGTCTTCGACATCCCAGGTTTCGTTTATCCAATCTGCGCGAGGAAGCTTTTCCAAGCCCTTCAAACCGAACATTTTTAAAAAACGTTTGGTCGTCCCGTAAAGATAGGGTCGCCCCAATTCTTCACTTCTGCCGCAAATTCTTACCAAATCACGACTCAGAAGCTGTTTTAACACTTCTTCGCTGCTGACTCCACGAATCGCTTCAATATCGGCCCGCATCACGGGCTGGCGATAGGCGATAATCGCTAACACCTCCATTCCAGCCGACGTCAGCCGTTCCTCTTGTGGAACATGACCTAACCGGCGTAACCAAGGTGCAAATTGAGGTTTGGTGAGCATTTCAAAGCCCCCACCTACTTCCTCAATGCGAAACGCACGACCTACCTTCTCGTAGCGCTCATTTAATCGGCGAATCAGTGTACGAGCTTCTGTCGCATCCGCCAAGCCAGCTAATTGAGCTAATCGGCGCGTCGTCAGAGCTTCGCGGGATATAAACAACACCCCCTCCACGCGCAACATTCGAACTTCGATGTCCTCTTCCGTTTCAGACGCGGAATTTGGAGCGATCTCCAGATGAGGCCCCGCAACTGGAGACTTAGGCGTCCGCAGGTAATCTTCGAAGAACAACCGCCCTATACTTTTACTCGAAGGGGTCGTATTTACTACTTGAAAGCGACCTTCTTTTGAACTACTATTGGCTCTCGCAAAGGCCTGGAGGGGTGATGTGGTTAGCCTAACGCCTCGATACACGTCGTCCTCCCACCCCCGCAGGGCAAAATGGTCTGCTGAAACTACCCGATGAAAGTGGGTGCCAATTCACCTTTGAAGGCCAATTCTGCCTACAATACAACCAAAGGTCCGGTGCGACACAATCGATCGAAGTGCGTCCTACCGATGCGACATTTTGGCCAAACTTCCAACTTTCATTTTCTACACATGGAATAGCCATTCTGTATGACGCAAAGTCACCCTAATGCAATGGCGAAATTCAAAAGATCGCGGGCTGGACGCGTGGTTTGGTGGATTTGGCCCATAATCGGTACCATTTCGCTGTTAATGCTATCAATCACGATCTACGTTTTTGGCATCGTCAGCGGAATAGAAATTTCCAAGCAGGATCTCACTTTTCGACATTTTACCTATCGCCAAATTCCCGGTTTACGCTGGCAAGTTGGCGCCGTTTATCACGACTTTCCAGGCGCTGCAGCTACCGATGCCGCGATCTCTAAGCACCTTAAGCCGCTAGGAAAAGGCCAAAAAGTTGAATGGGACTTGGTCAGTTTTGATGAATTCGGTTCTCAAGAAATTCAAGGCGATGCGATCATCCTCCATAAAGTGTTAGAGCAAAGAAGTGGATCGAATGAATACTACTGGGTGAAATGGTCCAACGATCATCCGACGCGAGCTGCTGAGTTGTGGCCTACCATTCAAGATCTCGCTTTCTGCGATATGTATTGGGCCGTTCCTCCGCTGATGGAACTCTATAACAGTGGCACTAACGATAGCAGCTTAATCCCTGAAAGAAATGAATCGCTTATTGAAAGCGCAAAGCTCGCCATCGAAGAAGCGAAAGCACGTAAAGATGAAACGGTTATCGATAAAATTGTTTCGCGCATTTCGTCTTATGATGAATACAGTGAACTGAAAAAGGTGTTACCTCATTCAGACGCTTCGAGTTCCAAACCCAACACCAGCGAACCGGCTAAAGCAGATACCAACGAAACTGAAAATAAATGATCTCATCAGCGGATCGTATCTATCTCGACAATAACGCAACCACGTCACTCGATCGCCGTGTGGCTGAGTTTATGTCGCGCGCGATCTCACCGGAACATCTCTCAACTTTGGGTTATAACCCTGCCAGTCAACATCAAGAAGGTCGCACTGCTCGTCGTTGTGTCGAAGATGCACGCGACGGAATCTTGTCCGCTTTAAAATGTCGAACGAAAGGTATGCAATCCGATCGTTTGATTTGGACTAGTGGTGGTACCGAAGCCAATAATCTGGCTCTGTTTGGGTTAGCCCAACAGCATCCCGGAACGGTAATTGTTTCTGCGATTGAGCATCCTAGTATCCTGGAATCCGCCAAGAAGTTGGCGATGCATCAATCCCAACGTGTACGAATTCTCCCAGTCGATTCACACGGCGTTGTTCGTTTAGATATCCTTGAACAATGGCTTGCCGACGAACAGCAATCGGGCGAGCAGCAATCGGGCTATCCTGTTTCATGGATCAGCGTCATGGTTGCCAACAATGAAACGGGCGTATTGCAACCTATCGAAGAAGTCATCGAACTAGGTCATCGATATGGGGCATTTGTCCATTCCGATGCGGTTCAAGCCATCGGTAAAATTCCGTTATCCTTTGCTCTATTGAATGCTGATGCACTCACTTTAACGGCCCATAAAATTCATGGGCCTATCGGTATTGGAGCTTTAATTCTGCGCGGTTCGCTCACCATTGAACCTCAACTGTTCGGCGGATTTCAGCAGTTAGGTTTACGCCCTGGAACAGAATCTTCACTGCTGACTTCGACATTTCAAGAAGCATTGCGAATTGCATTGCTGCAACAATCGACAACTGCCGACCAAATGCGGCAATTGCGACAGAAGTTTGAAGCCCAGTTGCAAAATGAGTTACCCGACATTGTCATTCATGGCGCGGCGGTTGAACGCTTACCGCATACCAGTAGCATTGGATTCCCTGGTTGCGATCGACAAGCCTTACAAATGGCGCTGGATATGGCGGGCATCGCTTGTAGTACAGGTTCCGCCTGTGCGAGTGGTAGTTCACAGCCCTCGCATGTTCTCGCCGCGATGCAAGTACCCGATGAGCTATTACAAGGTTCATTGCGATTTAGCCTATCACGTTTCACGACAGCGGAAGAGATCGATGAAGCAGTGAAGCGTATTGCTGCTTCGGTCAAAAAACTTAAACGACAGCAACTGTTTTCGTTTAGTACTTCCAATCCCACGATCGGTTGACAAGGATGGCATCGATGGCGGGAACATTTTCGGTACTGCTTAAACAAGTTCGTTCCACCAACAGAGGAGATCGTTCTGAGGAACAGCATCTGTTGCCGAGCTTTATTGGAGGTAGCGAGAATCGTTGGGTCGAGCAGCTTTTTAAACAGATCGAACTCGATGGTTTGACGGCTCTTTCGCCGATAGTGCTTTATGGCGGATCGGGTGTTGGGAAGTCGGCGTTGCTCATGACGATCCATGCTACTTGGAGCAAAGATCAAAAATCGAACTCGCGGCGTATGATTCATGGTGGAGATTTTTCACGCGACTTAAATACGGCGATACAAACGAGTGGACTGGACGATTTCCGCGAACAATATCGCCGGAATCATCTATTGGTCATCGACGACTTGCAGGAGATTGCCACAAAACCGGCAGCCCAAGAAGAGCTTATCTCCACGTTGGACTCCATTTCGGAAGCGGGTGGGGCTTTTGTCACTTCGTTGCCACGTTTGCCTGGCAGCATTCGGGGTTTCAAGCCACCCTTGATCAGTCGCCTATCAGCCGGTTTTCCTGTCCCGGTGGAGCCACCTGGTACCGATGCCCGTTTGGTGATGTTGAACGCCTTTGCCAAACAATTGCGTTTGGACATTCCGGCAGAATGGTTAGAAAAATTGGCCCGCGATTTGCCTAACGGCCTGCGGGCCTCGCAGCTCAAAGCGGCATTGGTGAAATTGCCGATGGGGCAAGTGATGATGCCAGGTGATCCACAGGACGAAGCCCTGAAAAAACTCTTAAACTCGCAATATCAAGCGACTGCACCCAATGTGGCCGATATCGCCAAAGCAGTTGCGCAACATTTTCAGGTGAAGCTAGCCGATATACGCGGGACAACTCGCAAAGCGAACCTTGTCCGCATGCGTGGATTAGCCATGCATCTTTGCCGACAGCTTACCAGTTTAAGTTTGCAGCAAATTGGACATTATTTTGGGGGTCGAGATCATTCGACCGTTTTGCACTCCTGTCGCAAGACGGAGGGTGATTTGCAAACCGATCCCGATCTGGCAAAGGCGTATCAGGAGCTGATGTCGATGTTCTTGCAAAGCGGCTAAAGTAGGCCAAAGCGGTTAAATGATAACGATTCAACCGATTGTTTCAGCCGTTGATTCATGGTCTCGATTGGCTCAAACCTGTGGAAAAGATGTTGGCCGTCGGTCAAAGCGACTTTCGCAGTTTTGTTCACACGTCTCTTGAACGCTGCGATGTGTCAAATGGTGTTCACAAACTACCCCGGTTATGAACATTTTCTGACACTCAATGAACGGTTTATCCACAGCGTCTCATTTTCATTTTTTCCAATCTTTTTAGGGCTCAAATGCTCCTGTGTGAGCAGAAACTGACACTTGTCCCCGCCCCTCTAATACTAAGACTATCTTTAAAAAAATAGATAGAGAAGAAAGGGGAACCAAACCGCAAATTTGCCGATCGGTAGCTTTTTGAAAACCACTCTGGAGAGTAAAACATGGAGCTAGTAGTTGTCAGATGGAATGGTCAGGTCGAATTCTCGGATCAGACCCGGAACGCATTGGGACTCGCTTCGTAACAGGATGGCTCAACATGAAATTAGTTTGCAACCGCGAAAAACTTTGGGCTGCCTTCCAGATCGCCGCTAGCGTCGCACCTAGCCGAAGTCCAAAAGAGATATTGACCTTCATCCGTATGGATGCGACTCCAGATGGTGTGACCTTAATGGCAACCGATATGGAAGTTGGGATTCGGGTTCAAGTTGAAGGGGTTGAGATCGAAGTTCCCGGCAAAGCCTTGCTTCCCGTTCAACGTATGGCGTCGATTTTGCGAGAGAGCTCCGATGAGTTCCTCAACATTGTGACCGAAGATACGGGGATGACGGTTAAGGGAAACTACAGCAAGTTTGAATTGCCGAGTGCCAATCCCGACGAGTTTCCACCGGTCGTTCCGTTCGAGGAATCGGTTTATCATGCCCTGCCAGCCCGCATGCTCAAGGAGATGATTCGCCGCACGGCGTTTGCAACCGATAACGAAAGCAGTCGCTATGCATTGGGTGGCGTATTGTTTGAAATGGGCGATGAAGATATTACCGCAGTCGGCACCGACGGTCGCCGTATGGCTCGCATGGTTGGTAAAGGAACGACGATTGGTGGTAAAGCCAATTCGAACAACACCATCATTCCAACTCGAGCCCTGACCTTGCTCGAACGAGCGATTAGCGACAAGGAAGAATCGGTTGATGTGGCCGCTCGTGCGAACGATGTGTTGGTGCGAACATCGCGATGTGTGATTTACTCACGTTTGGTCGAAGGACGATTTCCGAATTGGCGAAAAGTATTCCCTGAACGCGATAACACAACACTTATCGAATGTACGGTGGGTCCCTTCTACGCTGCCCTTCGCCAAGCTTCGATTGTGACGGATGCGGAAAGCCGTGGCATCGAATTTCAATTTGGAGCCGGTTCGCTGGTGTTGTCGGCGAAGACATCCAACATCGGTCAATCGCGAGTCGAGTTCCCGATCGCCTACGATGGGCAGACCATCAATGTCACATTGGATAACCGATTTGTGGGTGACTTCATGAAAGTGCTGGAACCTGAAAGCACTTTCAAGATTGAGTTGGGAGGCGAACAAGAAGCGGTCGTCTTTTTGACCGACGATGGCTACGCGTATGTTGTAATGCCTATGTCGCGATAAGCCAGCTTGTTATGAATCGATCGATGGTATTCCATAAAAGGTGAGCATCGTTTGGCCCGTAACTGGAGCGCAGCGGTGCTCTTGCTCAAGTGGACTGTAATGGGCAAACCAAACAGCGAACATGGAAGCGGGTCGGTTATGGTGGTTGTTGATTAGTGAAGATTAGTGCCGATTAGTGTTCCCTTTCCGCCCTGCTGAAGAAGAGTGGGGAACACTAATCGCCACTAATTCTCACTAATCTCAGAGCGTTGCACTGCCCGTAATGAACTACTTATGTTGTATGAGGCCGGCTCGTTGTA
>JBILTA010000828.1:0-2830 GCA_044371785.1 Pirellulaceae bacterium
GGGTACACCGTCACCGGGCTGCTCGGCGCATTTTGAGAAATCAATGGTGCGGCCATCCAAACGCGGCGGGGTACCGGTTTTCAGGCGCCCTTGCGGCAGCTTCAGTTCTTTCAGGCGCGCCGACAGGCTGACCGCCGGCGGGTCCCCCGCACGGCCCGCCGAATAGTTCTGCAGACCCACATGGATCTTGCCGTCCAAAAACGTGCCTGCCGTCAGCACCACCGTGCGCGAACGGAAGCGGATGCCCACCTGCGTGACGGCACCCACCACCCGGTCGCCCTCCACCATCAGGTCGTCCACCGCTTGCTGGAACAGCCACAAATTGGGCTGGTTTTCGAGCATGCGGCGGATGGCGGCTTTGTACAAAATGCGGTCGGCCTGGGCGCGGGTGGCGCGCACGGCCGGGCCTTTCGAGGAGTTGAGGATGCGGAACTGGATGCCGCCTTCGTCGGTGGCCAGGGCCATGGCGCCGCCCAGCGCATCGACCTCCTTGACCAAATGGCCCTTGCCAATGCCGCCAATGCTGGGGTTGCAGCTCATCTGTCCCAGCGTCTCGATGTTGTGGCTGAGCAAAAGCGTTTTGCAGCCCATGCGGGCAGAGGCCAGCGCCGCTTCGGTACCGGCATGGCCACCACCGACCACGATCACGTCGAATTCTTGAGGGTAAAGCATGAGGTTCTGCCCTTTGAAGGCCAAAAATGGGCGCTGCCTGCGCCACGGCGTCGACCTGCTGCGGGGTCGGCTGAAGTTGCTGATTTTACAGGCAGGGTCCTGTCGGTGAAGCACGCGTCAAACGCCCGGAACAACTGGGCACTTTATGCCTCGCGCGCATGAAGTCGGTGGCCATGGATCCCGTGCGGAGCCCCTTGTTGTCAGCGGCCCCAAAAATGATTTCTGCTAATCTGAGAGGGATCAAAACGGTGGGTTCTCATCCGCACGCTTGCCGTTTCACGCCCTGCTTTTTAAACAAGGAGACTCCCCATGTTCCCGCAACGCAGAACCCTTTTGGCCCTGGGCCTGTCGCTGGCTGTTGGCGCGCCCGCGCTGGCACAAGAGAAATTCCCGGCCAAGCCGGTCACCATCATCGTGCCTCAGGCGGCCGGTGGGGCCAACGACACGATCGCACGGGTGATTGCCCAAAGACTCACCGAACAAACCGGGCAGTCTTTCGTGGTGGAAAACCGCACGGGCGCTGGGGGCAATGTGGGCACCGCAGCGGCTGCCCGCACTCGGCCAGATGGCTACACCCTGCTGCTGACCGCCGACAGTGCCATGGTCATCAATCCAGCGCTCTACAAGAGCACCGGCTTTGATCCGGTGAAAGATTTCGAACCGGTGGGCAGCGTGGCCACCGCCGGCTATGTGCTGGTGGCCCATCCGAGTTTTCCCGCCAGGAACACCGCCGAACTGGTCGCATTGGCCAAACAGCAGCCGGGCAAGATCAACATCGGATCGGCGGGCAACGGCACCCTCAACCACCTGATCGGCGAAATGCTGGGCAAAGCCACCGGCATCGACCTCACCCATGTGCCCTACAAGGGAGCGGCCGCCGCCGCCACCGACCTGGTGGCCGGACAAGTGCAGGTTTCGGTGCAGAGCCTGCCCTCCTCGATCGCGTTCATCCGGTCTGGCAGGATGAAGGTGCTCGGCGTGGTCAACCCCAAGCGCCTGCCCGTGCTGCCGGACGCCCCCACCATTGGCGAGACCATCAAGGACTTTGGCGCCACCCCTTGGTACGGCGTGTTTGCGCCAACAGGAACCCCGCGGGCGATCATCCAGCAGCTCAATGCCGAAATCTCCAAAGCGCTTGACTCGAAGGACGTGCAAGAGCGTCTGGCTGGTGTGGGCTGCGAAGCCTACAAGTCCACACCCGAGCAGTTTGCCCAACTGGTGCGTGACGACTTGCCCCGCTGGGCCAGGATCGTCAGGGAATCCGGCGCCACCATCGACTGAATCCATTCAGCGTGCGCCGGCTGGCGCCGATGCGGTGTGCATTCGCGCGCCGGCGTGTGGCGTGTTCACGCATCTTGCAAGCGCGTGAGTTGCGGGGCTTGTCTCCCTGATCACCGTTTGTTCCCCTGCAAAGGCAAGGCCCCTGAGGCCTTGACCTCGCCCAATGAAAAGCTGGTGTGCAGGTCTTTCACGTTGGGCAAGTTGATCAACACATCGCGTGCAAACTGGCTGAAGGTGTTCAGATCCTTGCTGACCACCTGCAGCTCAAAGGTGCCGGTGCCGCTGATGTAGTGGCAAGACACCACCTCGGGAATTTTCTGAATCGCTTCTTCCAACTGGCGCGTGATGTCGCCCCGGTTGCGCTCAGCATCCAGGCGCACAAAGGCCAGCACATCCAGCCCCACCTTTTGCCGGTCAATCTCGGCGCGGTAGCCCTTGATCACCCCAGACTCCTCCAGGGCACGCACCCGCCGCCAACAAGGTGCCGCCGACAAGCCCACGCGTTGCGCCAGTTCGGCATTGGTCAGGCGGCCATTGCTTTGAAGTTCGTTCAATATGGCCCAATCAAATTTATCCATCGTTTCCAAAACATCACCTTTTGAGCAAGATTCTTCCAAATCATAGGGCAAATCCTGTCGCACAAAGCAAGCACTTGTCGGCTGTGCCGCCCTACACTGTGTCATCCATCTCAGTTGCAGGACAGACCATGAACGCCCCCTTGCCCGATTCGATTCGACAAGCTCTTGAAACGGTGACACTGGACGACAAGTACAGCCTCGATGTCGGCCGCGCTTTCATGAGCGGCGTGCAAGCCTTGGTCAAACTCCCCATGCTGCAACGCCAACGCGACGCCCTGCAGGGCAAGAACACCGCGGGC
>JBILTA010000163.1:0-9205 GCA_044371785.1 Pirellulaceae bacterium
CGATGCAATGTCGAAATAAAGGTACACGGCTGTTACGGAAACACGCAGGCACGGATCTTCAGCGAAGCTACGTGCGAGCGGAGCGCGATAAAGAGATTGCGCTAGCGAATGCCGATTTGCAGAAGCAACTCACGGGTAATGAGTCCGCTCATACGACTGCGGTCAATAATGCCAATAGTGCTCATAGCACAGCGACTGCCAATGCCGAAGCCGCTCGCAAGAGTGCCGAGCAAGCGGCTTTGACGCAACTCAATTGTACGTTAGCTCAAGCGACTAAAGACAAAGAAGCCTCGATCGCAGGGGCTGAACGCACCTACGATCAAGCGCTCGCATCGCTCGATGCACAGTATGGTTCAGAATCATCCAACGGTGACACAGGCGTCGAAGGGGCCACTCGCCGCAGCGCGATCAAGACTCGCGACGCGCAGTACTACGCTGCCCGCGACACCTCCTGGGCCAACACCCTCAGCGCCTCGACCACTCTAGGCACCTCCCCTTGGACCGTAAGAGCCATCACCGCCGCCAATGCGCAAGCTGTTTACTCGACCTCACGAGCGAGTGCCCAAGCCGCGCATGATGCTGCTATGCTTGATGCGATCGAAGATTGGCAACTCTCCAGCCGCGAATCGCTCACCGACTATTTATTTGCAGAAGGCCAATCAAGCGAAATCTATAACGTCGCCACCTCGAATGTGTATGCGAACGGGAGAAGGGGGTTGGGGATTTGCTAGGGGATATAGGATTCCTGCGGAGAGCTGAGGCTTGAATACCCATACGTACACTTGTACGCCATTCGCCATGGCCGATATCTTATCAACTCATTGCGGCTCGGTAAGATTTTCTTGGATGGGATACCCAACTCTCGCCGCTTCGATGATCGTGCTATTTCAGCGGTGGGTAGCTCAGATGGCTAGCCTCGCCATAACTTGCGAAGAAACGGCATGAAGCCATTTCTTCGCCGCCGCCCTGCAGGCGTGAAGGATTCCTGCAGAGAACGTGGATCAAGATAAACAGATTGCGTTAGCGAGTACCGATTTGTAGAAGCAAATCACCGACGCCCCCTCGTTCCCATGGCTCTGCCTGGGAACGCACTGCCAAGAGGCTCTGCCTCCTAGCACATTAGAGCGACGCAAAATCGTCGTTGGTGGTGCGTTCAAGCAAGTTATCGGCGAGCCTAAATGAGCAGTTCCAAATGCGATCAATGCCCTGCAGGATTCGTTGTTGATGATTGAACCTTTCTCGATCGAACGGTATCGGAGGCAGAGCCCTCTTTATCCCAGACATTTTTTGAGAGCGTAATCAGGAGACTGGTGTTTTTCCCCGATCCACCTAGCGCGCGAGAAAAGCGAAGTGCAGAACAATTTGTGCCAAGCTAGGTTCTATGCCTTTACCTTTTTTTGCCTTCACCTTTTTTTGCCACCTCTCGCTCCCTCCAAGCTATCTGCTTTCCATCCTCAGCCCTATCGTTCTTTCTGAGAATGTTCTCAAGAGGCTGGCGTCTTCCCCAGGTCCCCCTAGCCTCCGCTACGCTCCAGCTTCGGGCTAAACGAAGACCAGCTATTGTGGTTTCATGAGGTGATTTCGACACAACAGAAGATGTGGAGGATAAATAGGGCGGAGCCTTGTTACGAGTAATTGAACAACAATTGAAGCGACCGCTTAGCGGCGTCAGTGCGCGGACGGGAAACCGACGCCAACGCATTCGGCTAATAGTCGGTACCGTTACTAACGCGCTCAATTAAGCCTGTCGGTGGCTGCGCGAGGCGCGATGGATGAGCATATTAGCTACCAGCGCTGTCCAACCCGTCTGATGACTTGCCCCCAGCCCACGGCCATTGTCACCGTGGAAGTACTCATAGAACAAAACCAATTCACGCCAATTCTCGTCGCCCTGATAGCGTGGATCATCCCCATGACATGGCCGACGCCCAGTGGCATCAGGTAAGAAAATCGAAATCAAACGACGTTCAATTTCATCCGAAACTTCTTGCAATGTCATCATGTTGCCCGAACCCGTCGGACATTCCACCTTAAACGTCTCACCATAAAACTCATGATACGTTCGCAACGATTCAATGATGAGATAATTCAGCGGAAACCAAACCGGACCACGCCAGTTACTATTTCCACCAAACATGTAAGTGTCACTCTCACCAGGTACATAAAAGACCTCGTTCTTGTGACCATTCATTTCAAACACAAACGGCTTGTCACGATAGGCAGCCGATAACGAACGAATCCCGTAAGGCGATAAGAACTCAGACTCATCTAATAAATAACGGAGCATCCGCTTGAAGCGCTCCAGCGATGGAATCGCCAACAACCGCATGCCGAATTTTTGGGTCTCGGGACAGAGACGCTCCAGATACGTCATATGCTCGGACATGTCCGCCTTATTCGCCAAAAACCACTGCATGCGACGATGAAAGCCAGGCAACTTATGAATCGTCTCTTCACGCAATAGCACCGACGTACACAGCGGTATCAAACCAACCAACGATCGAATGCGCAATGGAACACTACAACCGTTGATCGATAAATGATCGTAGTAGAACCCATCTTCTTCGTCCCACAAACCAGTGCCATGCAATGTGTTCATCGCTTCAGCGATCATCACATAATGTTCAAAGAACTTGCTGGCCATATCGCCGTAAGCTTGATTCTCCGCTGCCAATTCAAGCGCCATGCGCAACATGCAGCCGCAATAAAATGCCATCCAAGCAGTTCCATCGGCTTGATTGAGCATACCGCCTGTGGGCAAGGGCTTGCTCCGATCAAAAACTCCAATATTGTCCAAGCCCAAGAAGCCACCGCTGAAAACATGTTTTCCATCAGTGTCCTTGCGATTCACCCACCAAGTGAAGTTCAGCAATAACTTTTGAAACGTACGCGCCAGGAATTCGGTATCTCGTTGCCCGGGAGGGCCACTGTTGAGATAAACATGCCCACAGGCCCAGGCATGCACCGGTGGATTGACATCGCTCAACGCCCATTCGTAGGCAGGAATCTGTCCGTTAGGATGCATATACCATTCACGCAAGAACAGAATCAACTGATCCTGTGCAAACGGCAAATCGAGATGTGCCATCGGCAACATATGAAACGCTGTGTCCCATGCTGCGTACCAGGGATACTCCCACTTGTCGGGCATCGAGATAATATCACGATTGAAAAGATGAGGCCAATCGCTATTGCGGCCTGATTTACGCGACTCAGGAGGAGGTGGAGCAAACGGATCGCCATGGATCCAAGCATCGACGATGTAATGATAGAACTGTTTGGTCCACAACAAGCCACCATATGCTTGTCGCATCACTCCCTTCTCATCGTGACTCAAACTCTCAGGGATACGTAGAGCGTAATAGTCATCCGCATCTTGCTTTCGATCGGAGAACGTCTTCTGGAAACTGTTACCGAAAGACTCTGGCGGCAATTGATTTTCTGAACTCAAACGAAACCGCAAAACTTCCTGACCACCAGCCGGCACAGCCAGTAGATAGTAGGCAGCCGCTTTCGTGCCGCGTTGTTTCGGATCAACGGCCTCGACATCACCCTGAATCACATAACGATGGAAAGCATCTTTGTAGTACTTCCCTGCCTTCTCGATTTCGGTATGAACATGTGGATTGGTTTCATTTTCAGTAAACAACCATACGGGGCGTTCTCCCTCCGGCCCAACATCTGCCGCAAAATGATACCTTCCCAGCGTTTGCTGTTCGGCCAAAACCATGTCGCCTTCTAACCACAGTCGAGGCTTAGGAGCACAGCCTTCATGGGTACATCCCCACGTCCAAGAATTGCGAAACCACAATTGCGGCAAGACATGGAGGGCTGCTGGTGTAGGGCCGCGATTAATGACCGTCAACTGAATCAGAATATCGTCGGGCCCTTCTTTGGCGTATTCCACGATGCAATCAAAGTAACGGCTCTGATCGAAAATACCGGTCTCTTCCAATTCGTATTCGCGTTCCTGTCGCGACCGACTGCGATTCGTTTCTGCGATACCTTTATAAGGAAATTCGTTCTGCGGATACTTGTACAACGCCTTCATGTAAGAGTGTGTCGGTGTGCTGTCGAGATAGTAATAACATTCCTTGACATCCTCACCATGATTGCCTTCTGGCCCAGAGAGACCAAAGAGCCGTTCCTTCAATATGGGGTCGCGACCATTCCAAAACGCGACCGAGAAACAAAGCCGACATTGACGATCGCAGATACCAAGCAGTCCATCTTCGCCCCAACGGTAAGCCCGGCTGCGCGCGTGGTCATGCGGAAAATAATTCCAAGCATCTTGGTTCGAAGAATAATCCTCGCGGACAGTACCCCATTGCCGTTCCGATAGATACGGCCCCCAGCGTTGCCAATTCTCTTCGCGCAATTTGGCTCGACGCAAACGAAGATCTTCACTGGATTGATGGGGGAGCAACGCAGGCATGAAAACAACCTTCGATCAACAAAATCAGAGTTCCCATATTTCTCCCAAAGCTAGGGAGAGACGGATTGGTGATTCTAGTCGTTTTGAACAGAAAAGTGTTACGCGATGCCCCACGATTTCAAGCTGACCGGCTGCAGCCAGGTTGGCAAGACGTGGCCACTCCAGTGATTAACGGTTCACCAGCTCGCAATCATCTGCCTTGGACCGAGCGTCTTCTTCGACATTGAGTTCCCTTAAATGGGCAACAGAGGAAGGATAACAACCATAGAAGCGGCGAATGATATGACATGACGTTTCGCCTCCTAAATGCCGCTCCCACCCATATCGCCTCAATAAACGAGAGCTGATCTTCGAGTTTTTCAGCTGCGCCACGATCGCATCGCTACGTTTGAGTTCTGCCACGCGGTCCAATGTCCGCAGGGCAGCATCCACTGTTCGCACGCTGGTCTTTAAGCCACTGACAAAATAATCCAGCGCCAAATAGGTAGGCGCTGCGAAAGGCTGGCGGTAGTAGATCCGACACTGATCCTGTGGAAGTCGACGACAGCGTTGATCGAACCAAACACGCCAAACGGTAGTATGCTTCGGCAACCAAAATAGGAGAACCTCTTCCAACAGACCAGCTTGCGCCACAATCACTCCGCTCGAACGGAACTTCACTCGTGACCAATCATCGCGATCCGATCGAAGCGGCTTGAGTCCCAAACTGAGTAAGCTGTCGATCATGCTTCTTCCACCCACAAAAAGCGATCGCGGATCCAACGCCAAACCGTCAGCATGATTCCCATAGCGACTAAAGCTACCATCATGATCGCCAACAAGACGGTACCAAGCCCAAAAACGTTCGCTGCCCAACCGTTCCAAATCGTATTCCAAAAGAGCATTACGATCACGGTTGCCGAACAGAGATACGGACCAAAGGGAAAGGCTTTTTCGCCAGTCAGAATCCAAGCAACCAACACAAACAATAAAGACGTGAACGGAGCAATGAAGAAAACAAGCAATGAAGGTTGCCAACCGATAAAGGTCCCCACCATTGCCATCAATGTCACATCACCAAATCCCATCGCTTCCATACCAAGTGCATTCGAAGCGACAATGCGCACAGCCCACACGATACTACCGGCAATTGCCATCCCGATTAAACCACTCAAGAGCGCTTGCCAATTTCCGATGGCAGCGGTGTGAGCATACACAATACCGATGGTTCCCAAAATCCATAATGTAACGACAGTCCAAAACCAAGGTTTGTAGCGGATGATGCGGGCAAAGAAAATCTTAAGAGCCATCTTCAAGCCGCGACGCGTTTTCCAGCGCCGATCCGCTAAACCAAAACACCAACCACTGTAACAGAAGAGTGCTATTACCAGACCATAGGATCCGTTGAGCCAAGGGGCCCATACCCCTGGGCTGCACGCATGAAGTGGAGCTAAGGTTGGATTGATGCCGTTGCGATCGATCTCGAAAAGATGCCATCCACTCACCAAGAGAGAGCCGATCAGACCGATCCATGTACCAGGAACGGTTACCCAGTCGGGAATCAGCTGTTCATCGAAATCGATAAACGTCGCTACACACATCGCCCAAATCAATATTCCATGCGCGATGTATTGCCACTGCAACATCGGTTGCAATTGTGGGAGCATACGACGCACAGAGTTTTGATGCGGTAACAAACCACCATTGATTTCAAAGTAATAGAGCCAAGCTAAAAAGATGGGCAAAAGGATTTCTATCAGAAGTGGTCTAACCCAGAAATTCTTACCGAACTGCTTTTCGAATCGGCGCAAACGAATCCAACCGACAATCGGTAAGCGATCAAACCACGAATATGTACCGTTATCGGGCTTGGTCTTCGACCATGGACCAATATGATGATGAAAATAGGAGAACTGGTAGATGCCCCAATTCACAAGTGCAGCGTAAATAACCCCGATCAAAGCGATCGCGATGCAGCGAACTTCAATGGGCAATTGTAGAAAGGCATTCAAGATTGAGCTTCCTCGTTACATCGCTGCTGGAACCAAGCTGCCACTTGTTGTGCTATGTTGTCCAATGGATCTTGATCCGTTTCAACTTTAAGTTGCGACACTTCTTGGTAAAGCGGTTCCCGACGAGCCAACAGTGAAACGATTTCGTCAAAGCTCGACAAACCAGTAAGGGCAGGACGCCTCTGTGCAGTCAAAACATCTCCATGAATTCGTTTAGCCAGCTCTTGGGGCTGCGCGTTGAGCCACACACAGGCACCCGTTCGCTGAATGGTTTGGCGATTCTTTGGTCTCAAAATAGCGCCACCACCTAAAGCGATTATGGATGCAGGTTGTTGCGACAAACGCTCAATCGCCGCGACTTCTCGATCCCGAAAGCCCGTTTCACCATGCTCATCAAAAATCTCGCGAATCGTAACGCCTTCCGACTTCTCGACCTCGATATCACTATCAAACCAAGGAAGGCCAAGCTGTTCCGAAAGTCGCTTTGCTAGCGTTGTCTTTCCACTTCCTCGGTAGCCGACCAAATATAGATGCATGAGATTTCCAAAAGAGTCTAGTTAAGCTACAGAAACAGAGGCGACTTTTCCGATTTTAACGAAGATTCACTCCCATTGGATGGGGGCAATCCGCTCTTACATCTCTTCCGTACAGTAACGTGTTATCAGCAGGTTTTTCCCGTGTCATTCCCCATTTCACCAGCTTGGATGGTCGCCGGTGCTGCTGGCGCGATGCAGGCAGCAGGTGTGACACTCGGCTCTTTATCGACCGGGTTTGCGGACCTGATGAACATGGGAGTCGAGAGTTCCAGTTCCTCGGAGACTGGCGGAAACGATATGAGCTCAAATACTTTGGGCTCAGGCGATCCAGCAAGTCGTTTACAATCATTGGGAAAAACGCTTTTTGAAGCCTTAAAGAAAGCTGGCTGGCCAGCGGACAAACCACTTGAACTGCAGCTCGACGCCACTGGACAGATGAGCACAGGCGAAATGCCTGCAGAACTGAAATCCTTTATTGAGCAATATCTACAGCAGCATCCTGATTACGCCTCGCAATTTGAGCAACTTGCATCCGAACTTCGCCGGCAATATGAAATGCCCGATGCATCTGGATTCGGACTAACGAGTAACACAGCCAACGGCAATTGGCGATTTACGCTGAGCGACCAGGAAACCAAGTGGCGTTGGAGCAGCGTTTGAGGCAGGCAGATAGCAAATGGCGGCCCCTATCTAAACCGTAAATTCATCACATTTCCAAATGCGAATCGGTCGCCAGTCAATAAATGGTTTCATCCCATTTATTGGCAAGTCACGGCGGGGCTAGTTGCGATGACCATGCCCACCCAAAACATTCCCTACAATCCACAAAGTCATTATTCTATTAAGAACGCTCTCTCGCCAATCGCAACTTGGACGCGCAACTCTGGTCAATTCGTGACATAGCCTTTCACGTCGGATCATTCTCTACCGGCCGTTACTTCGGGAGTTCGCTTGATGTGTGGGATCGTAGGATATGTTGGTGGTCAGGAAGCTTGTCCATTTCTTTTAACCGGATTACAACGGCTCGAATATCGAGGCTATGACAGCGCAGGTATTGCTACTCTCGGAACCAACAACGGTATTCAACTCTCGCGGGCTGTTGGACGCATTCAACGCCTGAACGAAGCGACCCTCAAGAACCCGCACCGCGGTACTTCGGGTATTGGACATACGCGCTGGGCAACCCATGGCCCTGCCACCGAAGAAAATGCTCACCCACATCTGGGCGGCACAGGCCAAGTGGTCATTGCCCACAACGGCGTGATCGAAAATTATGATTCGCTCAAAGAGCGCTTGATCGATGCCGGCTACCAATTCGCATCGGCCACCGATAGCGAAGTTGTCGCACATTTAATCGCCGACTATCTCAAGAAAATTCCCACTAGCCAAGATCCAAACCAACGTTACGTTGAAGCGGTCCGCTTAACCCTGGCCCAATTGCGTGGTACCTACGGGCTGGCCATCATGTTTCGGGATCGCCCTGATTTGTTGATCGCGGCTCGTTGCGGCAGCCCCTTGGTTCTGGGCATCGGCCGCGGTGAACATTTTCTTGCCAGCGATACTTCGCCATTAGTAGGTTACACCGATCGAATCATCTACCTCGCCGATCATCAGATCGCCGTTTTGACCCCTGATACCCTACAGGTGCATCATCGCGAACAAGGCCGAGTCCGCCCCGACGTACAAGTGCTGGAAACCGAAAGTGTCGATGTGGCCATCAACGGCTTCAAACACTTCATGCAAAAAGAAATTTTCGAACAACCTGAATCGTTGACCAATGCCATGCGCGGTCGTATCGATCGCGAAAATGCCACTGCAAAGTTTGGTGGTCTCAATCTAACCACACAACAGTTACGATCCACCAATCGAATTATCCTCACCGGTTGTGGAACCAGTTGGCACTCCGCCTTGGTTGGCGAATATCTCATTGAAGAACTCGCTCGTATCCCCGTTGAAGTCGAATATGCGAGCGAACTACGCTATCGCAATCCACCCGTTGATCCGGATACACTGATCTTTGGTATCACGCAAAGCGGTGAAACGGCAGACACTTTAGCTGCCTTGCGCGAAATGAAACGCAAAGGTCATCATACTTTAGCCATCTGTAACGTCATTGGTTCGAGCATTGCCCAGGAAGCCGATGGTGGTATCTATTTGCACGCCGGACCGGAAATCGGTGTGGCGTCTACGAAAGCTTACACCTCCCAATTGCTCGTTCTCTCGATGCTGGCTTTGTACTTCGG
>JBILTA010000746.1:0-2828 GCA_044371785.1 Pirellulaceae bacterium
GGAAAGATGTAGCCGTGTTTGCGGTTTCGTTGATTGGTGCAACCTGTTTGTCCTATCTGCTCTACCGATTCCAGGCAACACGTTGGTTGGTCGCCTAATTGCGTCCATGTTGCAACAAGCGATGCGGGCCCTAATCGCCCGGGAGATCTCTCCAGCGACAGATTATTCGACGGGTCGTTAGGCAAGTTGGATTTCTGGGTTAGAGAAAGAAAGGGCTTGACGTAATGGATTGCCCATGGAACGCATCGTCGTTGCGGACTTGCTTCACGCACTCTACACCCTAAACCCAACAATTACCGTGGGCGGAAGCCGAAGATAACCGGAACGGGACGGACGCCAGTGAGATCGGATGATCGATTGATAAATCGCAAGTCGCCATCTTTCTCGCGCACAAGCATCACCGAACTTCCGCCACCATCCAAGTTCATTGCTTCACTACAGCCAAACTCGATCATCAACTTGGCTAACTCTTCTTCGCTTACGCCTTCGCTCACTTTCGGTTGACGCCCATCGACAACCAGCATCACTAGGCGTTGCTTCGTGGTATCGAAACCGATCGCTGTTCGTGGATGCAAAACTCCGCTCGGTTCAACCAATATCTGATTATCTGACAGAATGCCACGAAAGCCTGCGATCGCAACTCGTGGAGGTGAGAATTCCTTCGCTTCTTTCGGTGTAAGGTTTTTTAAAAAGGGTTGACGTTCAGCGTTCATCCAAAATGCCCAGTAGCCGTCTTGCACTGGGCTTACTTTCCGCTCACCTTCTGCGACCCAGCCATGGATATCGGCATGTCCACCGGCGACATAGCCTAACGATTTACCCGTCTTGGGATCCGGTATCATCGACCAGGCATTCGTGTTGATAGCGACCACCATCTTATTTTCTGTCGCCAAAGTCTTGGGTGATGTTAGAGCCGTTTCGGCTGGCCCATCTCCGTCAGGATCGGGCGCAGTTCCAATTGCGGGTTCTAACTTTGCGACCGACAAATCGACGGTTAGGCGATAAATTCGTAGTGGCCGAGGTTCGGTTCGTTCATAAGCTTGAAACTCGATCCCCTCGGGCAAATCCAAATTTTTGAAACGCTCGAGAAACTTAGATGTTGCAGCCTCTGAATCTTGCCCATAGGTAACGCTAGAATTCTGCGATACCGACCACAAACCAACGATTGCAGTGAGTGCAATGACCCTTGCTCCCAGACTCAATCGGGGAACGAGCCGCAAGCCCAATTTATTGCGACTGTTTTCTTCTCTCAGGCTGTGCATTCGGTCACTTTTACTTTCGTTTCTCTTCGTCCGTTTCGTGGTTACCGTTCGGCTGTCACCGCCTGTGCAAATTACGTTTGTATCGGTCGCTTACGCAGCCGAGGAGGGACTGTATTACGTCGAAGCTAACCCGCGCATTGTTCCGGTTGATGTCGAGAAGCGATCGTATTCCAGTCCCATTTTCTGCAACATGGATACAAACAAATTCGGCAGCGGATAGTTATTCGCAGTATCGAATGCCAAATGCTGCCCATGTTTGAAACCACCGCCCGCAAACAGCACCGGCAAATTCGTGGTGACATGGGTATTGGCATTGCCCAAGTTACTGCCATACAACACCATGGTCCGGTCGAGCAGATGCGAATTACTTTCTTTTGCGTTCTCCAGCGTGCTATACAACTCTTTCAACAATCTCATATGCTCAACGTCAATGGCCTCCAATTGCTTTAATTTGGCGGCGTTCTTGCCATGGTGAGAAAGATTGTGATAGCCATCCGTGATGTCGATCCCTTCGACGTCAATGGCAGGTGAACTGACACTGTCGAGCAACAAAGTGACCAGGCGCGTCGAGTCCGTTTCAAAGGCAAGGCACGCCATGTCGTACATGAGCTTCACACCAACCATGTACTCTTTCGGATCTTTGGGATCAACGGGCGCTTCGACGCGTGGCTTCGGTTTGGGAACATTCTCCCATTCTTTAGCGGCCACTAAACGCTGTTCCAAATCGCGAACCCCGGTCAAATATTGATCCACACGTTGACGATCGTTGGGGCCTAATCGCTTGGACAGTGATTTAGTTTGTTCGGTTACCGAGTCCATGATGCTCTTGCCGAGTTCTAGCTTGCGAACTTGATTCGCAACTTCTTCTTTGGAACCTTGCAAGAACAACTGTTTGTAAATGGTTGAGGGGCTATCTTCACATGGGATCAACACACCCGCGCCTGTCCACGACAAACTGCGTTGCCCTCCTTTCACATTCACACCTAAGGTGAGCGAAGGGAATCGCGTATGGTGACCGATTTGTTCGGCCATCAATTGATCAAGCGAAATGGTGTTGCGAAAACCGCCGCTACCTGGATGTGGTGCCGCAGTGAGAAAACAGATATCGGCTGGATGGCCACCATCCACGTCGGGATGCCATACGCCACTGAATACGGTAAAGTTCTGACGATGCTGTTCCAACACCTGTAGGTAGGGAGACAAGGTGTAGTCGGCGCCGGCATTGGTAGGGAAAAATTTCTCAGGGAGCAAGCCGAGGTTGTTGCAGACCGCCAGCATTCGCATCGGCGATTTTTCAGCCTCATAGCGAGTTGCCCCGCGACACACGGCAGGCATCATGGCATCGAGCCATGGAAGCGATACAGCAGCCCCCAAACCTTTGAGGGCAAATCGCCGAGACAATGGTTGATTCTTAAGGAATGTCGCCATCGTGATTACTTTCTCAAAAACAAAGGACTGCAAACCAATTCTTCTACCATACTGCCCAATGGATATCCATCGGATTGGAGCCGATCCAAAATTCGCTCTATTTCTTCACGGTCACTGATACGGGGAGGAGCACCTGTA
>JBILTA010000747.1:0-2825 GCA_044371785.1 Pirellulaceae bacterium
GCGAGTCATAGCAGACACCGCGCGGCGAACGGGTCGCTTTAGGGCGATTGAATTCGTCGTATATTTCAACACGTGGTTAAAACTCCTGCCGAAAATATTCACGACTCATTAACGCCATAAGCTTGGAAGCCAACCTTTGGTCCCGTTGGATTCCGGTGTGCTTTGTGGCGTAGGTTGGGCTGCGACGCGTTGTGGCGAACCGGGGTGCGCCGTACCGCTTGGTGCAGCCATGTTCGGGGCTACAATGTTAGGTGTTCCACTCGAGTTTCCTGGCAAGTATGTGGCATCAGGTGGACTGATAGCTGCAAATTGCCTAGCATTGATCTCAGTGAATGGTATCTCAGGCTGTGTGCCTTGTTCGCGTTGCTTGAGTTGATCGATTTGCACAACGCACCACTGCACTGCATTAGGATTGTTGAGGCGACGATAGGCTTCCGCTAGATTTTGTAAACTGGCTTGTGATGGAGCCACTTGTACGCCACGAGCGAGCACGGCTTGAGCTTCTTGCGGACGATCGAGTTGCAATAAAACGTAACCGAGCTGTGTAGCTGCTAATGTTTGATTAGGATTGGTCTCGAGTGCCGCTTGATATACGAGCTCGGCATGTTGGTGCACCAAGGCCGAACGTGACCGGTCTTCCCAGGCTTGTTTTTCGAAAGCTTTACCTAAAGCGTAGAGCAAATCGGCACCCCAAGGATGATGATCACAAGCTTGGACCAATTGATCGCGAGCATATGAACGATAGTGTTGAGCGGCAATCAATGGATTGATGCTCGGATTGGAGGAACCGTTTTGTTCAAGTAGGGTGCGAATAACGGGCGTTTCGTGCGCGAAGCAGAGATTCGAAAGGGTATCTGCCTTGGCGAGTTGAATATCCGAGAAGCGATAGAAGTCTTCTTCTTCACGCATCGCTACGAGGGCTCGACGCAAACTCTCCGTTCTTTTTCCATTGGGATCGTGGAGGTCGAGGACTTGGCATAACTCCTCTAAGCCTTTCCAGCATGTTTGACGAGCTGAGAAAATGGCGCCGCGACGCAGCATGGCATCACAGGCTTCTAGTTTCTCGCGAACGCTCTTTTCAACGGCGTTCCAGCCCGGAGGGGCTTCCAGCGAGGAAATCACTGGACTCGAACGATAAGCGACTGGTTGAATCGTCGGAGCTGGTTCGAAATGGAGCACGGGCTCCGACGCAGGTGTAGGCAAGGAACTTGGGGCTGAAGTTTGTGCCCCGACCACGACCGGAAGAGCACCAACATTGCGGGGCAAAGCGGGCTCGACAGCACGAGGAACGGAGACGTCAGCTTCGGTAGCTGTTCCGGTGGTAGAGGCAGGGGCAACGGAGCCAGCCTGCGGTATCGCCTGAGTTGAGCGTGGACTCGGTTGGCGAATCATACCGGTTGTTCCAGTCGGTGACTGAGCCTGCAATTGGCCCGACAACACACAGCTGGTCAAACTGCTCAAGAACGCGATTCGCAATAGATTGCGAGTTACGCTCGATCGAGTTTGGTTTGATTTGGACGGCAACATGTATTCGATTCACCCGTTGTAAATGTCTCACCAGATTTCGGCGGACAGACTATGTCAGTCCGGAAATACCTAGAGCACCGGTTACAACGTGGGAATCGGTTAGCCACTCGTACCAGAATGATCGAATATGACTGCCGATCTACCTGTTACGACTTTGCGGTCGATAGGAACGGTAGGAACGGAGTGTCAGGCACAACCCGCAGATTTTGCCTGACATGAACGACAGGTACAAAAAGAACAACCCGATCGCGCGGACGGAACATCCGTCAAACTTTAACAGCTCGTGTCGCGCTTTGAAAAAAGGTGCCAGTAGAATCCTTGGGGTGTTAAAGCTTACCGATTATAGGTGTTAAACGCGTCGCACCGATGGTATCGAGGGCAATGAAGCGGGGCGTTCAGGGAGCGCGTTTGCGAAGTTTACGTTGAAGCGAACGACGATGGATCCCCAAGCGACGAGCCGCCTCAGAGATATTACCGCTGCAATCAGCCAACACGCGGTGAATGTGTTCCCATTCCGCTTGGGCCAAAGTGGGGACAGGAATTTCTTCTTCGGCTTGAGGCAATTCGACATCGGAATCGCCGCGAGCAAAGGCGGCCAAGATGTCGTCGGCGTCGGCCGGTTTGGGAAGGAAATTGGTAGCCCCTAAACGGACTGCGTCAATGGCCGTCGAAATGCTGCCGAATCCAGAAAGAATCAAAACCCGTGTTTCGGGGGAGAGTCTTTTGAGTTGTGGGACCAGGGCCAAGCCGGTTTTGCCTGGCATGCGCAGATCGACAACGGCGAGATCGGTCGGGTGCTGTCGAAACACACTCAAGGCTTCATCATAATTGCTGGCGACTTCCACACGAAAGCCACGTTCTTGAAACGCTTGAGCGAGCCGATCTCTCAATACAACGCTGTCATCGACGAGCATAATACTTTGAGCGGCTTGATGTGTTTTGCCTTCAGACATAGAAAAACCAATAGGCTTAATCATGGTTTGTTTAAACCGGAATAGGTGAGATCGCTTGTAAAAGAACAAGGTCGTCTTAAGAGTGTTGGTTCCAATAAGAAGTGTATGAAACTCTACACCTCTATCTTTTATTGTACGCGACGGGTGGGTTCCGTGGGAAATTCAACTGCGCCAAATTGTCGCGATCGATCAGATTTCCCTCCACTTGGGTGCCCCAATAAACCCGCACCCCTCCTCACTGAATCACTGAATCACTGAATCACTGAATCACTGAATCACTGAATCACTGAATCACTGAATCACTGAAAACTGAAAACTGAAAACTGAAAACTGAAAACTGAATCA
>JBILTA010000748.1:0-2819 GCA_044371785.1 Pirellulaceae bacterium
TAAGGGATCGAAAGTTCCCCTTCCAATGTACTTTATGGGGGAGCGGAAATAACCTGCAAAAGTTTTTCTTTTTGTACGCTGGAAATCGTATCGAGGTATGTTACATTCGCTCCCTCGCTTCCAATGAAGCGGCTAAGAACAACGCTTTTGAAGGGAACTCGGGTGAAATTCCCGGACGCGGTCGGCATCGTACAGTCGGACCTCTTCTCAAGCTGAAATCTTTTGCGTGGTGTCACGGTCCTGACATCCCGTTCGGCGTGTTTTTCAGCGGGCACCCGTACGGATTCTCACCCGCTCTAGGAGAACATGCATGAGAGTGATTGCAAATTCAGCGCACTCAGTGGTCGGGCAGCCTGTGGTTGCCATTCGTCGAATTGCCCCTTCTGGTTTCACCTTGGTAGAACTCTTAGTGGTGATTGCCATTATCGGAGTTTTGGTTGGGCTTTTGTTGCCTGCCGTCCAGTCAGCTCGAGCTGCCGCACGCCGTATGGAATGTTCGAGTAACATTCGTCAACTTGGTTTAGCCACGTTGATGTATCACGATGCCCATCGCCGATTTCCACCAGCGTCGCTGCCTGGTTGGCCGTTATCAAGAGCCTGGTTTGGATTGGTTGATTACAGTACCAATGCGGTTCAAAAGCACGAAGGAATCTTGGCACCGTTTTATGAAAAGAATGGATCTGTCATTCGCTGCCCTGACATGACGTCACTCTACTTGTTGTATGGCGGTGAAACAGGTGGCTATGGTTACAACATGAACCTCGGCGCCACGCTTTATCCTCCACCTAGTTATGCACCAAGAGTGCAATGCCGCAATCTGGCGTTTTTTCAAAATGTCGGTACATCACGCACCGTGATGTTTAGCGACTCAGCCCGTATTCAATTGCCTTGGTCGGGTGATCCGACGCTGCGAGCAACCGAGAATTTTTATATTCAAGGTCCGCAGGATTACGACTTATATACAGCACCTGGAACGCACTTTCGCCATACGTCAGGAATTGCGAATGTTTGTTTCATGGATGGTCACGTCGAAGGGCTCACCATGGTACAAGACAACTTGCCAAGTTATTGGCCACAGTCCGCGTTAGACCTGGCCAACCAAAAGAAGATTGGCTATCTGACAATCAATAGTTGGGGGGATGATACACAAGGTCCCGCATATCGACCGGAGTAATGGGATGAGGCTCTCGTTTCATTCCAACTACTGCCGCCTAGCAAGGAGTTAAAGCCCCGCAGCAACGAGTTCATCTCGTTGCTGTGGAAGTTTGGCCAAGCTACACAAGAACCTGAGCTGTTCCTCCATTCGCCTAGGCTCCGCTGCGTTCCAGCTACGGGTTCAACGATGCCCACTTTGTTCTGCTTAGTCGTTTACCTTTCGCGCAGAGATTCTTTCAGGCTCACATAATCGGATAGTAAAAAGATCACGGTGATAAAGGCCAGCACGATCTCAGTGAGATTAATGATTTTGGCAGGTACTGTTTGCGGCAAAATATCGCTGTAACCAAAAAACGAAAAATTCAAAGTGCTCAAATAGAAAAAGTCGAATACCGCTTCAGCACTATGTATTTCTGGGGAGACACCTGCGAAGCAATTCGGATCAATCAGGTATAGCAAATGGAAATCGAGAGCAAACGATAGAATCATTTGCGTCATGTTAATCGCCATGAGCAATAGAAATCGATGATGCGAAAGGTTGCTGCGAGCTGCGTCGTAAAGTTGAGTGATATTTTCACGTCCGAAAAAGACTGATTTTAACCAACACACGCTGATGACAACGATGTTCCACAGCAGGCTATGGTCGTTCCACCATTGAAACAAAGTCATGGCCGCAAGCCACCACAAAAGGATCAATGAGTACTCGAAGATGTTGCGTAAAACGGGGATTTTCATGGTTTATCAATTGGTTTAGGTTTTAAGCACTCCAGCGGTGATTCGCTTGGAGTGCCAGTACCATTGGAAACACAGTGCAAGAATTAGTCCCAGCGACGTCCATTGATAAGCCGTCAGAGTTAGTAGCAAGGACGGCTCAGGGCGAATGAACTCCGTCAGGAAACGATAAACCATATAGGCGATCAGATAGGCTTTCAATCGTTGGCCCTTCAGCCACTGGCTTCTTTCTGCCAGAATAAGGAGTATCGCGGCTAAGAAATGGAATAGCGCTTCATAGATCTGGGTTGGATGTCTCATCGTGGGCTGAGGATCAGCTGCAGATGGGAATACGACACCCCATGGTAAGGATGTCGGTTGTCCATAACAACAACCAGAACAAAAACACGCAAGTCGTCCAATTCCAATCATCACAGCGGCAGGTAATGCGAAGCTATCACCGGTCAAAGTCTTGATGCCGCGAGATTCCTTGACGATCTCTACGGCAACGTAAGCTCCCAAGATCCCTCCAAGAATTGTCTTGCCATCCGCCCACCATAACCAATTCCCAGCGGTAAAACCTTGCTCGAGCCAAAACGGCATGCGAGCTCCCAAAAGCGCTCCGCATAGGGCCGATAGATTGATCGCGATGCGATCTGACTCGGACAGAGCCAGTTTCGTTTGACGTCCTCGTGCCAACCACCAACCCGCCAACATGGCGATACCGAGTAGTGCGGGAGCCCACGCGTTCATCGTATAAGTTCAGGCAGAGGAACATGCCCTTCTCGATAAAGCACATTGTACGCACAGAACGGGATAACGTGACCGCTCGGCAATACATGATGAGTACAACATTTCATCACGCGACGAACGTCAAAGTTGTACATGTCCAGAAAGTTGTTGATTGTGATTCGAAAGAGATTTCTCGCTCCAAGTTGTTTGAGCAAAGCTTG
>JBILTA010000164.1:0-9159 GCA_044371785.1 Pirellulaceae bacterium
GAATCACTGCCTCACTGAATCACTGAATCACTTCCCCACTCTCTTCAATTTCAATTCATGAAACCAGAGATCATCGTTCGGTACGTCCAGTTTTAGTTCGATGAGTTTGCCTTTGGCATCGCAAACGAAGTGGGCGGTTCCTTCATCGAACCAAGCGAAGTCGTTGCGCCAGCGGATCAAGAAGGTGTCGTAGTGCAGTGGAGTCAGGTCGGCGACCAATGCGGGGTTCGGGAGAAGTGCCAGCACCAGTTTGCCATTCTCTAACTTCACTTCGGCATCACCGTAGAGTGGGCAGTTGAATTGGCCAACGTAATCTTCCAGTGGATGGGTCGGAACTGACGGTGCGCCAACTAGTGGCTTAATGGCCGCGTCGATGCGGGCGCGAAATGCGTTTCGCGAACTTTTGAATTGTTCGTAACCTTCATCCAACCAGGGGCGTGTTTCGCCTCCCATAAACTTGTCGACAATGTGATAGCAGAGGGCTTCCGAGATACCCGTCATACTGTTGGTCAGAACAACCACCCCCAATTTCTTGTCAGGAATCAACATCGTTTGAGAGTACATGCCATCATAACCACCACCGTGCGCCACTACTTTTGCACCCTTATAGTCGGATAACGCCCAGCCTAAACCGTACGCTCGGAAATGAGTTGAGGGAAAACGTTGGTTGTATCGAGCGGTCACTTTCAAAGGAATGTGCGACTCCCACATTTCGTAGGAGTTGGCTTCGCTGAACAGACGAATTTCTTTCGCATCTTCTTTGCTTGTGTCATTCTTCGAAGCGAGTTCACCACGTGCCAATTGCACCAGCATCCATTTGCTCATGTCGTCTGAACTGGAGATGATACCACCGGCAGCGGCCATCGTATCCCAGTTCACCCATTCAATGGGTTCGTTACGATCAACAAATGATTTATGCGGTGTTGCGTAGTTGCCTTGTGTCACCAGATCTCGAACCGAGACGACACTGCGTTTCATATCGAGTGGTCGCAGGATACGGTCGCTGACAAACTCTTGCCATGATTTACCGCTGACCGTACGAATGACTTCACCAGCAGCTAAATACATCACATTGGAATAACCATAATCGGCACGAAACACGCCTTCGGGTGGCAAGTGCCGCAATCTCTTGAGCAATTCGGTTGGCGTGTAGGGAGTTCCATACCACAACAGGTCACCACTGAATGTCCCTAACCCACTACGATGACAGAGCAAGTCTCGGATACGGAGATCTTGGCTCACGTTGGGATCGTAAAGCTCTAACCAAGGCAAATAATCTTTAACTTTGTCGTCCCAACGCAACTTGCCTTCTTCAACCAAGATGGCGATCGAGGCGGAAGTGAAGGCCTTGCTGTTGGAAGCGATGGCAAAGAGTGTATCTCGATCGACAGGATCGTCCGTCCCGATCTTTTTCGTCCCATAACCCTTGCTAAGGATCAGCTTGCCATCTTTGACAATAGCTACGGAGAGACCTGGCACTTGCCATTTCACTCGGGCTTGCTCAATCGCTTGATCGATCTCAGCGAGTTCGGCAACACTTGCATCCATCCAGGCAGTCGACTTCTCTTGTGACTGCAGAACTTTTACTTCTGGACGAACAATGGTGGCGTTGTCACCCACCGGTTCTTGCGCCACTAAAATCGTGTGAGCGAGAGTGCTAAAAGCCAGAACGCTTCCCGCCAAGAACCGCCAATATCGATGCCGAATCCTCATGTTGCACTCACTCGTATGATCTGGATTGGGAATATCTGAACTTTACTTTTTGTCCTTGGCTCGACGCCCACTTATCACCGGATCCGATTCGAGCAACCACCAACGCGGCTTCCATACACCATGTGTTAAACCGAACTTGGATTTCGCAACTTCGCTGATGATGCTCGTTATCTCTTCTGGTGAATCGCTTACGATGAACCGATCGAGATCGGCGCGATCGATCGTTTTACCGTCGACCATTTTAGTCTGAAGAAAATCGAGCATGGGCTTCCAATAATCGGTTCCTGACAGAACGATGGGAAATTCTTCGACTTTACCTGTTTGGACCAAAGTTGCGATTTCGAACAGTTCATCCATGGTCCCGTACCCGCCGGGCATCGCCACAAAGGCATAGGAATATTTGGCCAACATCATCTTGCGAATGAAGAAATAGCGAAACTCGACGAATGCATCCAAGTAGGGATTAGGCTGCTGCTCCATCGGCAACACGATATTGCAACCGACGCTTCGTCCGCCGACATCTTTAGCACCACGGTTGGCGGCTTCCATGATCCCAGGGCCGCCCCCCGTCATCACGGTAAACCCTGCTCGAGCTAGAGAGGCGCCTACATCGCGAGCTAGTTTATAGTAAGGATGATCTTCTTTATAACGGGCTGATCCGAAGACGGTGACGCATGGTCCTACGAAATGAAGATTGCGGAAACCATGGACACATTCACTGAAAATTCGAATCGCCCTCATCAACTCTTTGAGGCGTGGTTGAGGACCGGCTAGCAATCGTCTTTCCTCGATTTGCTGGGGGCTCAACTGATGACTGGCGGGTGAAGAAAATCTGGTTGGGTCCAGTGGAGCGTTCATCTACGTGCTCAATATCAAAAGGTTCGTAAAAAGCGTACCAATTAGGCCCAGTTTTCTCTGAGAGGGGCCCTCTACCTGAAACATGGACCATAGAAAACAATATCGATGGAGTTCCGCACCGGATTGGGGGGAGTTTTGCCCAATTTAGACGGCGAAAACCATCTATTTCGATCGTGTGGACCGTATAATAGGAGTTCCAAAGGATTTACGTTGCCCCTGGGGGTAAGTTCGGCTACATTGTCGGAACCTTAGCGGCCGAAAAGAATCCCTAAGCCCGCAGTTTTTCCCTCCTAGATTCCCGCTCCCTTCCCCAGGTGGCCAGCCATGTGCTGTCAGATCCTAAGCACCCTGCGCCAATATCGAATGTTGCCCCTCAACTCGGCGTCACGCGCTTTGAGTTGTTGGTTGTTTTGTTTCATTGCGTTTGCTCTTTCGATTTTCAACCAGCAAACAACGTTGGCATCTGAGCCCAATCGGCGTGAAACCTTTGAACTTGATATCGAGCCGATTCTCACTGCTCGTGGCTGCAACTCAGGTCCATGCCATGGTAAGTCGGGTGGCCAAAACGGATTTGCGCTCTCTCTATTTGGATTCGATCCCAACTTTGATTACGAAGCGATTGTCAGAGCAGGGCGGGGAAGGCGCGTCTCAGCCGCAACTCCTGATTACAGCTTGTTGCTTCTTAAGGGGACCGCTGAAGTTCCACATGGCGGTGGCAAGAAACTAGAACGTGACTCCGAAGATTTTGCCACGCTGGTGCGCTGGATCAATAACGGCTTTCCACGTTCAACCTCAACCGATCGCCAACTAACACAAATCACCTTCGATCCTCCTCCGCATGCCATGACGGCGGAATCTAAAGAGGCGCTTAAAGTCATTGCCCATTACAACGATGGTTCAACTCGCGATGTAACCACGAATTGCTCTTTTCAATCGAATGAACCTGCCATCGTCTCGGTAAAGTTTGATGGAAGTCTACAAGCGAGCAAGTTCCCTGGCGAAGCGACCATTATGGCACGATACATGGGAAGGATCGCAACTTGGAACACCTCGATTCCTCGGCCTAATCCGATTGGTGCGGACCAGTATGCGGCTTTACCGGTCAACAACTTTATCGACACCGCAGTCTGGAACAAACTCAAGCAACTCAACATTCTTCCCAGTGCACCCATTGGTGATGCAGGTTTTCTGCGAAGAGCTTATTTGGATGTGATTGGTCGTGTCCCAACGGCGGAAGAGACCGAGTCATTTTTAAACGACTCGAATCCTAACAAACGTGCTGCACTGGTAGACACTTTGCTCGAACGTCCAGAGTATGCCGACTTCTGGGCCAACAAATGGGCCGATCTACTTCGTCCCAACCCGTATCGAGTGGGCATCAAAGCGACGATGTCTCTAGATCATTGGTTGCGTGACGCCTTTCGACAAAACTTGCCACACGATGAATTTGCCAAGCAGCTCATCACAGCACGCGGCAGTACATGGCGAAATGGGGCTGTTACCGTTTTCCGTGATCGTCGTTCACCGGATGAAATCGTCACTATGATGAGCCAATTGTTTCTAGGCATACGACTCGATTGTGCTAAGTGCCATCAACATCCGTTTGAAGTTTATAGTCAGAAGGATTTTTATTCACTTGCCGCTTATTTCGCGCGAGTCGGCTACAAAGGGACGGGGCTTTCACCGCCCATATCAGGTGGCGAAGAAATTGTGACCCTTTCAAATCGAGGCGAAGTAAAGCACCCACGCACGGGCGAAGTCTTATCGCCCGCTCCATTATATGGAACCGCAGAACCCGTTGCAGAAAATGAAGATCCACGAGCTGCCTTCGTGCGTTGGCTGACTGCGGCAGACAATCCCTACTTTCACCGTGTGGCCGTTAATCGTGTCTGGGCTGATCTATTCGGCGTCGGCATCGTCGATCCTGTGGATGACTTGCGTGCAACCAACCCACCCAGCAATCCCGAATTGCTTGATGCGTTAGCGGAGCAATTCCGTAAAGATGGTTTGGATCAAAAGAAGTTATTGCGTTGGATAATGACTTCACACGTTTATTCACTCTCCTCGATTCCCAATGAATCCAATGCATCGGATGGTCGCAATTTTTCGAGACACTATCGACAGCGGCTGCGCGCAGAAGTGATGGCTGATGCGATCGTCGATATCACGGAAGTCCCAACTCAATATCAAGGCATGCCCGAAGATGCTCGAGCGATGCAAATCTGGACACATCGTACAGAATCTGATTTCCTGGATGCATTCAGCCGCCCAGATCCAAATCAAGATCCTCCCTGCGAACGCATGACGGAAGCGACGGTCGTCCAGGCCTTGCATCTCATGAACTCAAACCGCTTGCAGGAAAAACTGAGCAATGACAATGGTCGTGCGGCGCGGCTGGCAGCGAGCGATATGTCACCGGAAGCATTGGTGCGACATATCTATTTGACCATTTACAATCGACTTCCCACAGCGGAAGAAATGATGACAATTCTGCCAGAGTTCTCAGTGGCTGAACGGAGCCGGCGGCAAGTGATCGAAGACATCATGTGGTCGTTAATCAACACGCCCGAATTCATTTACAAGGATTGAGCAGGGAGAAGCAAAGATGCGACAAGAAAAGATATGGTTGAGTCTTCCGATGCAACGTCGTTCCTGTTTGCAATTGGGAATTGCGGGGTTGATGGGTGGTAGCTTTTTTGATCTCTTTCGCCTGACCAAAGTTGCGAGTGCCAGTGACTCGACATCCTCGGATTCTAAGCCTGCGCGTCGCCCCTCAAGTTGTATCTTGATTTGGATGGATGGTGGCCCAACACATTTTGAAACATTTGACCCCAAGCCTGAGGCACCAGCTGAAATACGAGGTGAGTTCCAGCCGATCTCTACCAATGTCCCTGGCATTCAAGTTTGCGAGCATCTTCCAAAACTGGCCAGCATCGCCGATAAGTATGCGATTGTGCGTTCTGTGTGTCACAATCAAGGTAATCATGGGGCTGGTAACCATTACATGATGACAGGCGCCCCGCCACGAATTCCGGTAGGTTGCGGCGCGTTCGTTAGCTTTCATCCGAGCATGGGTTCCGTAGCCGCTTATGAACGAAGTGCACCCCATGGCTTACCTTCCTACTTCAGTATGCCGAGCATGTCACGTTCCGGCGGCCCAAACTTTTTGGGCGCGAAGTATGCACCGTTTGTGGTGAGTGATGATCCGAACAACAAAAACTTCCGCGTACGTGATCTAGCTTTGCCACGTGGATTAGAAGAGCCACGCTTTCAATCGCGCCGTAAGCTGCGTGAAATGCTAGACAAGTTACCACGCATTGAAGACGCCGCAGCAGTCGATCCTGTTTTGGCTGTCGATGAGTACTACGAACAAGGTTACCAATTGGTCACGACCCCCGAAGCTCAAAAGGCGTTTGATATTCAGAGCGAATCGGATGCGACCCGTGATGCCTATGGCCGCAACTCTTTTGGCCAACGTGCGTTACTATCGCGTCGGTTGATCGAAGCGGGTGTTCCATTTGTTACACTCTACGATGGTGGCTGGGATCATCATTCCGATCTATTTGGTGCGTTGCGAACAAGACTCCCCTCTTGGGATCAAACCGTGGCCGCGTTGATTAATGATCTAGATCAACGAGGACTATTGGAAACAACGATGGTGATCGCCTTGGGAGAGTTCGGTCGAACACCTAAGATCTCCACACTTCCGGGGCAAAGTAAAGCGGGACGCGATCATTGGGCCAGTGCCATGTCGATTTTATTCGCAGGTGGTGGCACACCAGGTGGGCAAGTGATCGGTGCAACCGATCGCTTGGGCCATTCAGCGGTCGAGCGAGTTTTGTCACCAGAGAATTTTGTCTCTACCGTGTACCATAAACTCGGAATCGATCCTTCAAAGATTTATCATGCTCCAAGTGGTCGCCCCAACCTATTGGTGAGCGACCCAACTCCAATTCGTGAATTGATGGGTTAATCCGTGCCTTTATTGAACCAGATGGATCGACACCTAAACATTAAGATCGTCACCTTCATTTGGCTTTCCCTGTACGGTGCGTTAGCGCAGGCTGAAGCTCCATCGCTAACCAGACTCTTTCCGTGTGGTGGTTGTGTGGGAACCACTCTCCAAGTCACTGCCAGTGGGAAGTTTGCCACATGGCCAGTACAAGTGGATTGCCAGCCCGCTCTGTTGCAATGGAAAGCCCTCGAAGAAAACGGCAAGTTTGAAGTCGCCATTCCACCGGATGCCCCCACACAAGTCTATTTGGTTCGTTTTTACAATGGCGATGGTTGTAGCAACATCAAACCTTTTATTGTCGACGATGTCCCAAGCCAAACGGAAGTGGAACCTAATAACCTCATCAAAAATGGGAACACCATCGATAGCTTGCCACGCCAAATATTTGGCGTGTTGCAAAAAGGTGGGGACGTCGACGCATATCGCGTGCAACTTAAAGCAGGCGCAACATTGGTAGCTACGGTCGACGCCCAAACTTGGTTGCGATCACCGTTGGACGCTGTCCTACAATTGACGGACGAACGAGGAAACGTCGTTGCGGAGAACATCGACACTCACAACTTGGATCCTCAAGTGATATACAACGCAAAACGCGATGGAACTTATACCGTTCGCGTGATGGGTTTTCCTGAATCTCCCGATAGCACAATCAGTTTCGTTGGCAATGACAACTGTCAGTATCGACTCACATTAACAACCAGCGGTCACTTAGAAGCAGCCTTTCCTCTCGCGGTGCAAATTCAACAACCGACAACACTCAAGCCCTACGGCATTCAGGTTCCTGAGAACTTAGCTCCTTGGACTAAAACTGCAAACGCTTTGGGTGAGTTTCATTTGAATCATCCTCTTTTGACGGGACATTGGCCTGTTGCGGCTGTAAATCATCCTGTCCACTCGGAACCCATCAGCAACGAAGCTAACGCAGTTGCCCCCCCAGTCTGCTTTTGTGGTGCGATTCGGCAGCCGCAACAACGAGATGCTTGGTTTGTGCAACTAGAGAAAGATAAGAGTTACCGCTTTGAGACCGACAGCCAAAAACTTGGCTTCCCGCTCGATCCTGTCGTGCGTTTGCTTAACGCAGAAGGAAAGGAAGTCCAGAACGTCGATGAGAGCAACGGTGGACGTGATCCGAACTTCGTTTGGAAAGCGAATGCCACTGGGCTCTTTAAATTGGTCGTTGAAGACTCGGAAGGCTTCAGCGGCCCATCCCATTTTTATCGCGTCTTTATCAAGCCTGTGGAACCAAGCGTTAAGATTCAGAGTACTGTCGATCATGTGGAAGGGGAAATAGGTAAACCTATCGAGGTGAAACTGAACATAGAGCGACTGGATGGTTTCAGCGAGATCTTAGAGGCCGAATTGCTGATCGATACCGCACATCCATTGCCCGATGGCTGCACTATCACCAGTTCGGTATCGGAGAAAGAAGGCGATAGCGCCAAAGAATTGAAGTGGACCCTTCAATCTTCAGTGATCCTATCGCAAGCAATTCGCTTACAAGTTCGCTCCAAAACGGACGCAAATCGCCTCTTTTCGGTTACCTTTGGTGATGAAAAGTCATCCAGCCTCTGGCTAACCGTTACCCCTCCCAAGTAAAACAATATCGGCAACTCAACGATATTGGTTCCACTTTTCTCACCAACCTACATCGAGGGGACAAGGGTGATGTTTCGCTCTTTCCGCGCACACATGCTACAATTGCGATTCACGTTTATCCCATTTGCTCTCTGCGGACTATTTACTCTCGGTCAGGTCGCTTCTTTATGGGCTCAAGCGACAGCAGAAGCCGACACACTCGATGTTCCTGCATGGATCAATGAATCCACAACACCAGCAGACCTGTTGCCAGACTCGATCGCACTATACGCCGAAGTCGCATCCTTTGAAACGCTTTGGTCTCAGCCGATTCGGGAACGCCTGTATGATTCGGAGCTGATGCAGACGATCCTGAAGAATCCGGATCTCGCCAAAGCTCGCGATGGGATTCGTTTGGCTGAGATAACACTCGGCAAGAAGCTTCCCATCCTGTTGCAAGAGATTAGCCGTGGTGGTGCCGTCGCAGCGGTGGACCGAGCTAAAGATACTGCCGCGCTTTTTATTGCCGGCAAAAACGCCCAGGAGCAACAAGAAATAGCACGAAAATTGATGGACAAAGCCTCCCAACTGCAGGGACGCGAAGATGGAGAATTACCCTCTAACGAATATCGCGGCATATCGGCCTATCGATTACCGCAAGGGGGTTTCGTATTGCTAGATAAGTGGATTGTGATTGTCAATAAAAATGAAATAGGGAAAGCGATCATCGACCGATATCTGGATGGCCCCAAAGAGAGCCTGTCGCAATCAAAACAGTTCATCCAAGCAAAAGAGTCGCATCAGAAGAGCAACGCCCACACAACAGCAACTTCATTAGCTTGGCTTTATGCAGATGTGAATGTGTTACGAGAAGCGGGAATAGCGAAGAAAGCACTGCAAGAACGCCCGGATGATTTTGGGGCTGAATTGTTGGTCGGCGGATTGTTCAATATCCTCCGCAACACTCCGCAAGCTACGGCCGAACTGACGGCTACCGC
>JBILTA010000749.1:0-2807 GCA_044371785.1 Pirellulaceae bacterium
AAGTTTGCAGCTGTGTAAAAATGAATTCTTTTTGTTCAGGTTGAGCATTGGGCAGCATGCGTTGATATGCGTTGAGGCAGATCATACCAGCTTGCAAACCCCAGGTTTCACCAGCGGAAGATTGGGTTGTGAATCCAGCTGTGGCAGCCGATTCGAAAAGTCGGTCCTGTCGTAACAAGGTGTAGGAAAGGAGGTAGCGAGCTTCTTGCAATTGACTGCGATTGTCTTCAGGACCGTAAAGCGCAAGTGCTTTGGAAAGCAGATCGCTGACCTCTTTCATGCCAGAGGATGTTTCGGACTGAGTCGATGCGATTTGAGCTTCGAGCTTTTGTTTCTCGGCAGCATCTTGGGTTGCTGCAATTTGTTGCCGCAAGATTTCGACGGTAAGTCCAACCGACTCCAGGTCCGACAGTTTTGTTTTAGCCGATGTAAGGGCTTCTCCGAATGACTTAACCGGTTTGTTGTTAGCGACTGGCGCAATCGCTTCCACACCGATATCTGCCAAGAGTGCGCGGGCTCTATCTTGGTGGTCACCGGTGATTCGAACGGTACCTTGCAGCAAGCGACGGGCGTCATCTTCGAGATTCTTGGTCGCAGTTGCCCCACCACCGGTTTCTTTTAGCTTCTTGGCTTGCAAAATTTGTGCATTGGCGAGTTCGATTCTTAGCTCTAACCAATCTACCTCTTGAGCTTCAGAGGGCTTCATGGAGTCAACCCAAGGCTGCCCAGCCGCAATAGCTTCCACGTATTTTGCTTGACCAGGATCGCACTGCATGCGGATTAATTCTGCGACGGCTTTTGTTTTGAGGCCACGCATCGGATCTGGGACATCGGTAATGTCCGCTATACGCTGGAATGAGTCCATCGCTTCCGGCAGTTTTCCAAGTGCCTTCTGGATTTGGCCGCGATAAAGCAAAGCCAGGTTACGCAACCCATCGGCGCGAGTGTCATTCAAATAAATCTTGGTGAATGCGGCTTCGGATTCAGCTTGCTCTTTTTTGAATTCTTCACTGTCTGCGGATAAACAATCGGCAGCACGTTTTCTGGCATAGACGGCCAAGAGTTGAGCCTGAGCGTATTCGCTGCGATATCGATCACGCTGTTCAATTTTCGAGGCTTCCCCTTCCCCAACACGAGCACCTTTTAACTCATTGAGTATGGGCGTTAGCTCGGTAAGTGTAGAATCAAATAAGGTTTGAGCGCGTTTGAAGAAGTCAGCAGCCGTTTTGAGTTTTGCTTCATCTCGCGGTTTTTTGTCGCCAGCGGTAAAGTTCTTTTCGCCTTGGGAGAGCATCAAGTTGCCCAAACCAAGCTTCGCTTCCCCTCGTCGCGGGTGTTGGGGTTGCTTGTCAAGAAAATCTTTGAAGGCGGTCTCAGCTTCCCCGAGTCGAGCCGTTCGAAGATCGGCAGTCCGTTGAAACATGGAGGATTGTTGCAGAAGCAGGGCGCGTTCCAAAGGAATGCCTGCTACCTCAACCTCACTCAATGTGCCGGCAGCATTCTGTTGCTCAAGATAGACAATCGCTAAATCAAAAAGCCGCTCATCTTTAAGCCGATTCATGAATCGCTCGAACGGTTCATCCGCTTGCAAAGAACCATTGGCGAGAAGACTGGTACAGCCGACCAAAAGCCCCACAAACAATTTACGCAATCCGTGGTTCAGCTTGACCGTAGTCTTCGCAGACGAAAATGGATCGCCTGAAGCGGCACCTTGGTGTGACCCGAAACGGTCCATCCATCATTCTCCTAATTGGCTGTGGCGTCTAGATGAAGAGCCCAACCGCCCTAAACGGCAATTGAATCGATTGGTTTTGTGATGAGTATATCGCTTTCACGATGAGAAGTCGCGAAGAGTCGGTTAGAATACAGAAATCGTTCTAGCAATTCTATCTTCACGATATAAAGCGAACCGCGACATAGCAAGTAAGCGCAGAGGAAAGAGGGAAGGACTCCGTTAAGTTCTTGAGATAGTCCAAGAACACGCACATTTTCGCAGATTTTCAGGGGTGACACCCTCGAAAAGCGCGAGAAACCGATGATTTGACCCTGAAACAATAATCAAGGTCCCATTCAACCTGTGAGGAATGTAGCGAATGGTGCGATTGCGATCTGATCGCTGGTACAGTCGTTCGGGGCAACGACGTGTCCGCATGCAACAGAAACCGGTCGGTGGCGGTCTTCGGCGAGTCTTTAGCTTGGCCGTTTTGCTGATCCTGGTCGTGTGGGTGATGCAACGTTCTGCGGAACCCGAAGCGTATGAGCGCATTTTTCGCTATTTGGGTGTCCCCCTGGCTCCGAATGAATCCAAGTCACAAAACGCACAGGCGTTCAGTGTTTCCGCTTTGTCGAAGCCCTCTTTGTTACGCGAGGGGGCCGCAAACTCTCTGCAGGCTACCCAGTCTCTCTATGGCGTTTGGGACAATCTGAGTTGGACCAGCAAAGACCTAGAGTACGCTTCCCAGTTCGCTTTCGTTTCAGACGCAAATCCGAAGTTAAAAGTTGCTGAACCACTGGTTGCGGAGCCACAACAAACTGAGCCACAAGCAGCCGAGCTAAAACCAGCTGAGGGTTCCGTTCCAGAAAGCCCAATGCCACTGGAGCTGTCGCAATTGCCCTGGAGTCAACCCGATATCCAGTTGACTGTGCAAATAGCCTTGGCTGATCATAGATTAGAGTTTTCTCAATGGCTTGATCAAAGATTATTGAGTCAATTGACAGACGGCTCTCCTTGGCGTAGCACGGAGACGGACGTTTTTTATCGGTTATTGCAGCGTGCCGTCGAGTGGGATCGCGGTGAAGCAAACCAA
>JBILTA010000165.1:0-9133 GCA_044371785.1 Pirellulaceae bacterium
CTCGTAAGTCATAGCTCCTGGGTCGTCCTACTAGCAAGCCTGGCGACGACTTTTGAAGTTGCGTGTTTTGGTATTCGAGACGCTCCTGATTCAGGATTTTCTTGCTCGTCCTCATGCTCAGTCAAAGATGGTGCTCGTGCTCGAATTCAGAATTTCGGTGACGAATACGATCACCATTTCATTGAGCACGAGCGGAATTCCGTGACAATGTCTTCAAAAAACGCAACTTCAAAAGCGACGACGCGGGAGGGGCGTCCTCCGTTACTCATCAAACGACGATTTGCGGCGCAGAAGGTGATGGTAGTGTTGTGCAAAACGATGGGCTTCGTCGCGAACATATTGCAAGAGTCGCAACGCGAAGGAGTGGCGACTCAAGACAATTGGGTCGGATTCGCCCGGGAGATAAATCTCTTCTTCTTGTTTGGCTAGGGAGAGAATTGTGGGAGGTGTAATTTGTTGATCGCGAAAGGCGGCGAGGGCCGCATTCAATTGGCCTTTGCCTCCGTCGATTAGCAAAACGTCAGGAAACGTTTCCTGTTGGTCGCTTAGTCGGCGAAAACGGCGTGAGATCACTTCATGGATACTACGAAAATCATCAATGCCGTCAACGCTGCGAATCTTGTAGCGACGATAGCCGGGTTTAAAGGGGAGCCCATCAATGAATTGAACTAAACTGGCAACCGTTTCATTGCCACCTAGGTGCGCAATGTCAACCCCTTCGATGACTCGCGGTGTCGTTTTCATTTGCAATACTTTTTTCAGGCCTGCCAGACCTTTTTTGGGATCGATGTAAAAGACTTCGGGCTGTGCATGTACATCGATATCCCCGCGTTCGTTGAGTCTTTCGAGCATACGAATCTCATCTCGCAGGCGGGCAGCTTTTTCAAAGTTCATCCCTTTAGAGGCTTCAAGCATTTCGGCTTGCATATCCCGCAACAAGTCTTGTTTGCCGCCATCCAAAAATTTCTGTAATCGCTGAATGCTCTGCCTATAGTCTTCTTTTGAAATCCGCAAATTGCATGGCGCGGTACATTGCTTGATTGATGCGAGTAAACAGGGGCGAAACCACTTCCATCTCTCGTCGTTTTCCTCGATATCCAACGTGCACGTTCTGAATTGAAATATCTTTTGGAGAACCTGAACGGCACCGCGCAGAGAGCCTGCGCTAGTGAATGGTCCGTAGAGTTTGACACCGCGATCGCGAGGTTCGCGGGTTACTTCAACGCGAGGAAAATCTTCTCGCGTGGTGATCATCAGATATGGGAAAGATTTATCGTCTTTGAGATCTTTGTTGTATTTCGGTTGAATGTCTTTAATCAACCGATTTTCCATCAACAGCGCATCCACTTCACTTTCGCATTCAAGAAAGTCGATATCCGCGATTTCATGAATCCAGGTTGCTGTGCGCAATTCTTCGCTGGCCGATTTATGAAAATAGCTAGACGCCCGGTTCCGAAGATTCTTGGCTTTGCCGACGTAGATCACTACGCCGGACAAGTCCTTCATGAGATAGATACCGGGAGTTGGAGGAAACTCTTTTACTTTCTCTGCGGCGCGTCGGAAACCGAAGGAAGGGTTCTGAAAGCTATGTGGAGTTGCCGATACGGGAGTCGAGTCTTCTGGAGAGTCCTCTGCCGATCCATCTTGCTCTTCATTCACTTCTCTTCTCCCACAACAGCAAACCGATATTTAGTATTCTATCAAGCTGAATACTGGAACAGGTTTCAACCGATCTTCTCCACCGAGATCGAGCAAGTGAATACAGAAACCACAGCCGACCACTTCGGCGCCCGATTTTTCGACGAGCCGTAAACAGGCTTCTACTGTTCCGCCGGTTGCCAGGAGATCGTCAATGACCAAAACGCGTTGGCCCTTTACGACGGCATCTGTGTGCATTTGCAGGGTATCTTTCCCGTATTCGAGTTCGTAACTGAATGTATGAACGGAATAGGGAAGTTTGCCAGGTTTGCGAACTGGGACAAACGCAGCATTGAGACGTAGAGCTAAAGGGGCTGCAAAAATGAAGCCGCGAGCCTCTGCCGCAACGATCACATCGATTTTTTCATCGGCGTAGTGTGACGCAAAACGATCGATGGCCTCATGGAAAGCCAGCGGCGAAGCGAGTAGCGGAGTGATGTCCCGAAATAAAATGCCGGGCTTGGGAAAGTCTGGAATGTCACGGACAAAACTCTTGAGATCAACCATTACGAGAACTTTCTTCCGATCAAGGTGAATTGTTAGGCTGGTTTTTTTCCAGATGGGAACGAAACATGTGCCAACAGGTTAACGGTTGGAGGTTTCTGTGGGTAGTCCTTGAGAATGAAATCAAGGTTCCGCAAAGAAGGAGTTTGGGTAACGTCGCAGAATTGCCCAAAACTGTGAATTATTTGGCGAAACGGGGCGATGAAGCTGGCACCGCTTCGGAAACTTGAAGCCGAGCCAATGTGTGATGGATAACGCCACGAATCCAGGGGGCAGTGCCGACCCAATCACCAACACCTGGGAGTGCAAACAGGGCTAGAAGAAAAGCGACAAATATCCCGTAGGTGAATTTCTCGCGATTCGTTCCCTCAGCCTTTTTCGCTGAACTTTGGGTGAGCCGATGCGTATTGCGTTTGGGTGGATCTTCTGACGAAATCTGTTTCAGGCCGAGATGGCTTTTGCGATTTCCTTCGCGAAAGTATCCCGAAATCATGACATTGAATTGTTGGTTGCCGATGGACAGAGTGGCATTATCCCCCCCGGGGAATAGCGCCGCCTTATCTGGCGAAATTGCGACGGTGAAGCCACCATTGGATCTTTCGATCACCTTAACAGCGGTACCAAAAGATTCATGCTCCAGAAACCCCAACGAATCTAGAGGCTCTACAACTTGGCGATCTAGTTGTCTACGTTCATTCGAAGAACTCATGGAGCGATTCTCGAATCGGTTTCTTCGGGAAACCGACAGGGTGGGGAAGCAAAAGCCAAAAGTACTTAGCAATTCTGTGGAAGAAAAACGGAGTTAGGCTGTCGCTTCAACTTTACCCCATAGATTATTTGAACGCCAAACTTTGCCAACTCATCCTCGGTGGAAAGCCAATAAGCGTCAAATTGTATCGATTAGGCAGAAGAACAAGGCCAATCGGGTGATCTCACCAGCCAATTTTGTTCTGCATTTCGTATCGCGCAAGTTGTATCGATTGTTCGGCTCGTTCGGTCTCATACGGTCCTAATGAATATCCTCAAAAGGATGGTCGAATTCTGAATTCGGATGATATGCATTAGCCTCATCATTACGATTGGAAGTGATTGAGTAGATGGATGACCTAAAGCGACTACAACACGGCCAAGACAGAAATAGCAAGAAAGAGAGTTTCGTTCGCTGCGCATTTAAGCTTACTTCTGTCGTGGGTTTGCTGCTTTTGTGGGCTAGCAATTCCCAGCCACTATCCGCTTACCAGTATGGTTCACCCCAACAACCACACAACTCGACATATCCAACCGACAGTCTTCTTTTGCCTCGCAACTCCGTTCCGGTATATCCAAACGCTTCGGTTGGAATCCAGAACGAACGTCAAATGCGCATCCAGGCCCAGCCTGCGAGTGTTGTCCTTCCGAATCCTGACAGCGTTCGTTTGAGTCGGGCTTTGTCGGATGACCTTCTGGGAAGCGATAAGGCTGGCAGCAAAAACGATCCTTGGGGTGGTGGGCTCGATGCGACGGGACCTGCCGCAAAATCGCCGCATCCAAAAGATGATGCTAAACCGTTGGCCCCTGGTCCCGATGGTAAGACGGTTGATCCGCATGCTGAAGTATTCGCTCACGAACAATACCCACCGGCCTACAAATGCGCTCAATGCCATAAACGCATTTATGATGAATGGCGGGTATCCAGCCATGCTTATGCATCGGTTTCGCCCATGTTTCAAAAATTTGAACAGGCTGTTACTGAAGTGACGCAAGGTACCGTGGGGTATTTTTGCATGCGTTGCCATTCGCCAGTCGCGGTGCAAATGAATTATCCGCGTGAAATGTCGATTGTTGACGGGCCAGCAGTGTTTCGCGAAGGCATCACTTGCGTGGCTTGTCATCGAGTGAAATACCCATATGACCGCGTCAACGGCGAACGTCGTATTGAACCTGGAGATATCTTTGAGCCTGTGTATGGCGCTGGAACCGGAGAAGGTGTAGAGCAAGTAAAAGCGCGAGCGGATCATTTCAAAGTGAAATTGAACCGTGATGATAAAATGCCCGGTCAAGAGCTTCATAATCAAGCGATACAGTTTGAACAAATCTCCAAGAGTGAGTTTTGCGCACCTTGTCATCAGGTGGTTGTTCATCCCGGTATCGCTTTGGAAGTTGTATATGCTCAGTATCGTGCAGCTCCGGCTTTCAAAAAGGGCGTGACCTGTCAAGATTGCCACATGGGGACAGTTCCAGGGAAAGCATCTGGATATGCCACAGCGCCTTGTGCGGAAATGAGTGGCAAATGGATTGATCCAAATCGCAAACACGCTAACCACACGTTTTATGGACCTGGTTACTCGATTGCACATCCAGGTGTTTTTCCCCATACCGAAAAATCACTCCGTTGGAACGTCAAGCAATGGCTTGAGTTTGATTGGCGCAATGGTTGGGGAACACCAGATTTTGAAAAACAAATTGCTGGTACCGACTACGAAAAGATGTTGCCGCCAAGTTGGCAAAGCAGTGATGAACGACGTGATGCTCGCAAAATTGTAGACGAAAACTTAGCGTTATTGCAAAAGAAACGCGATCTCAATGTGCAAGTGTTGTCCAATGGATTTAAGTTGGATGGACCGTTCTTTCAATCGGCCAGAAATTCATTCCGAGATATCGAGTTTCATTACAACGTGACGAACACGAGCGAGGGGCATAACGCTCCGAGTGGATCGCTAGGTGCACAGCCTCAAGTTTGGCTACACGTTGCTTTGGTTTCTCCTAGTGGCAAAACGGTGTGGGAATCAGGTTACACCGATGGTAATGGGGATTTGGCAGATCTGCATTCATTGCAAGTCAATCAGGGCCTTTGCCCACCGGATTATCAACTGTTTAATCTACAAACCAAGTTCTTGATCACTAATGTCAAAGGGCCAGATCGCGAAGCATACGTTCCTGTGCCTGTTGATATCGATCAAATCCCGTTCTTTCGTCCAGGTGCGTTGCCGATCACGGTTTTGAACCATCCACCCTTCTTGCGAATGGAAGCTCATTCGGTTCCACCGTTGGGGATGAAAACGGCCAAATATCGAGTACCTGCTAACCTAGTTACAGAGAAAGGGCGTTATCGCTTGAGCGTTCGCTTGCGATCTCGCACCCATCCGATTTATTTCTTCCGCTTTGTTCAAGCAACTCCAGAAATGGAACGCCGCTTGAATGAGCAGATTATTGATTTTCATGCCTATTCGGTCGAGTTCATGATGAACTAAGGAGTTAGATATAGCCAACGACAGCCAACGGTGCACAGGTAGATAACATCAACATTTCCTTGGTCCCACTTTTTTCAGCAAACATGTCACAGCGATTCCAGCAAACGATTCGATGTCTGAATGCGACGCTTTTCAGTGCGTTGGTTACGTTTGCTGCTGCACCTTTGCTTGCGCAAAGTGGTGTTAATAAGAGTGACGATCCTGCGAGCTTAGCTCTGGATGGTTTGTTGGAACTACCAGGTGATGAGCAGAAGAAGGTTCAGATGGAAGAGCTTCCGAGGCCCACAGGGAGTCTTTCACAACCGAAGTCAACCGGTGGCGTGGAAGTTCTTGACCTTGGGGAGGTAATTCCGAATTCACCCGCAGATCCTAATATATCTCCTGCCGCTCCTGCGATGCCGAATGCATTGCTACCTGGGCCCCAAGGAGATACAGCAGCGAATCCTCCTGCAGCAAATTTGCAAACAGCCGGCCCACGACCCATATTTCCGTGGGAGACCGTCTCGGCCGATTCGGCAGCGCAATTAGGGCAACTCCCTGAGAACTATCAACCGAATATGGATCCCGGGCTGTGCATCGTTCCGTATCAAGCAGACGACTTTTCATGGACACCAACTCCGACGGATCCCTACAATCCGTGCGAGGAACTTTCGCCTTATCGAAACAAAAAGGCTGTACCAACCCAACGGCCATGGTTGGAATTGGGCCGGGAGTTTTATGGAAGTGGTATGTTTCCACCCCCGCCGGGTTGGTTTGGACCAGTAAACCTCGCACAACCTCAGTTCCTGGTTTACGGTGATTTCAGGACGGGCGTTGGGTATGCGCGAAATCAAATAGGCGACCAACGAGTCTGGGCCAATCGGCTCAATCTTGACTTTGACTATCGTTTAACATCTACCGAACGTTTTCATGCTTTCATGGGCCCGATCGATAGCGGTGCTCGCTTCACTGGCGTTGAGTTCGACAATGGTCGCGCTGTGGTCGTTGACGAAGTTGACGCCGAATTGGAAACGGTCTTCTTTGAAGGTGATATGGGCCAGATCGTAGGTGGATTCAATGGTGTTCAACACCCTTTTGATCTCCCTTTTACAGTTGGCTTAACTCCCCTGCTCTTTCAGAACGGTATTTGGATGGAAGATGCGGTCGCCGGTGCTGCTTGGACGATTCCCGCTCGTAACAGCCCACTGTTGACTTGGTCAAACTTTGATACAACTTTTTTTGTGGCCGTAGACCAGATTAACAGCCCAGCGTTTGGACTTGATAACAATGCGGCGGATGCTTTTGGTACTGCGACGTTTATTGAGGCATACGAAGGTTATTTAGAAGGCGGTTATGCTTACCTTGATGATACGGAGAATCTGGGACGCAGTTACCATAATGCGACCTTAGCCTTTACACGCCGTTATTACCATCGTTTAAGTAACTCGGTTCGTTGGATCGGAAACTTCGGGCAAGAAGGTGATCGCGATTTGCGTACCGCCGATGGTAACTTGATACTTATTGAAAATGCTCTCGTGAGTGCAACGCCCTACACCGTCGTCCCATACTTCAATGTTTGGTGTGGAATCGGCAGGACTCAATCGGTTGCTCGCGCGGCTGGGTCGGGTGGTATTCTGCGAAATACGGGCATAAACTTTGAAACCGATGGCCTGACGAACTTTCCCACCCTGGATGCGACAGGCTTCAACACATACGGTGGCGCCATGGGCCTCAACTTGCTGGGAAGTAGTTTTCAGGACCAATGGGTAGTGGAATTTGCTGCCTTGGGCGTTCATGGAAGCGAACAAGTAAGAGTTGCAAGCGACAATCAATACGCCATCGGTACACGTTACCAGCGTCCCCTTAATAATCGAGCCCTTATTCGCACCGATTTGATGTACGGTTGGCTCCTCGATGAACGTGACATCGCCGGTGTTAGGCTTGAATTTCGTTGGAAATTCTAGTTCTCCGACAGACATGGCCCTAGCGGGGCGAGTACACTAAGAACGGCTCTCCGATCGGTGGGATTTGTTGTAGAGTTGGTTCTCTATAGGGTGCCGTAACCCTCCATCGATGCTAGCCCGGATGATTCATGGTGCCCATCGTCTTAGCTGTGTGTTTGTAGCAAGTCGCTATTTTGTTGAAATCGACGAATTCAATACTGCTGGCTCTCCTGGATGCGGTTAGACTCGTAGATTGCACAATAGGTTTATACGCTCATGGCGGTATAACGGCATTAGGTAATGTTCATCGATCATCCAAACTAAATTGAGCTTATTCCTGAGCCTGGAGTTCGAGTGGTGGTTGCGGTTAGTGAAGTTGCGAAAAAGATTATTGGCAATGTAGAAAAGTGCATTGTTGGTAAACGTAAGCAGTTAGTATTGTCTTTGGTGTCTTGGTTTTCGGGTGGGCATATATTGCTGGAAGATGTTCCCGGTGTAGCCAAGACGATGTTGGCGCGTGCCTTGGCAAAAAGCGTTGGTTGCGATTTTAAACGAATCCAATGTACGCCCGACTTGTTGCCAACGGATATCACAGGTGCATCGATCTTCAATCAACGCACTGCAGAGTTCGAGTTTCGCCGTGGCCCAATCTTCACTCAGATTCTCTTGGCAGACGAAATCAATCGCACTACTCCTCGTACTCAAGCCGCTTTGCTAGAAGCGATGGCTGAAGCGCGGGTTACTGTGGATGGGGAAACTCATGTCTTGAACGCACCGTTTTTAGTGATCGCTACCCAGAACCCCGTGGATCATGAAGGGACTTTTCCGCTACCTGAAGCTCAATTGGATCGCTTCCTGATGAAGTTCACTTTGGGCTATCCATCGGTAGAAGAAGAGTTTCGGATGTTGCAAATGCTGGAGAAGTCGCATCCACTTGATTCTCTAAATGCCGTTTCTTCCGCATCCGAACTGTTGGCGTGCCAAGAATCGATCAAAGATGTATTCGTCGATGCGAAGGTTCGCAACTACATCTTGGAGATTGTGCACGACACACGCCATCACGGTGATTTGGTGTTGGGTGGCAGTCCCCGTGCTTCGATCGCTCTGTTTCGCACCAGTCAAGCGATGGCGGCGATACGAGGTCGCGATTTCGTGCAACCTGATGATGTGAAGCGTGTGGCTGCACCTGTGCTCGCACATCGTTTAATTGTCAAACCAGAGAGCCGCTTGCGCAAAGTTACACCAGATGCGATCGTCGAGAGTATTCTCAGTGAAATCGCGGTACCTTTGATTGGTGCAGCTGACTCCTCGTCCGTATAGGTTGATACACGATGCGTTATGTGGCTGCTATTGCACTGCTGCTCGCAATTGGTCTCGTGTTTAACGTGCCACTGCTCGTCTATTGTGGTTACGCGATGGGTGGGATCTTCTTCGCGGCACGTTGGTTTTCGCAGCGGTGGATCAAGGATCCGCGAGCTGTGCGTTCGATCAGTCGCTCAGAAATGGAGATCGGAGAAACGGTCGAAGTCCAAGTAGAGCTGATCAACGAAGGGAAGCGTTGGATACCGTGGTTGTTAGTGGAAGAAGTGTTGCCACGTTCCGCCGTATTCGGTCCGCCTCCTTCGATTCAAGTAGAGGGTGATAGAATAGCGTTGACCAGTTTGCGCGGAGGTGAAACGAAGAAGCTTGTCTACAAAGTGAAAGCGTTGCGCAGAGGTTACTTTCAACTCGGTCCTGTGGTGATGGAGACAGGTGACTTTCTGGGCTTATATCGGCGTT